>PFDW01000078.1:0-154 GCA_002793835.1 Candidatus Portnoybacteria bacterium CG10_big_fil_rev_8_21_14_0_10_36_7
TTAATCAAATAAGGGCGTCTGAAAAAAGCGAGAGTATCAAAACCATTAGCAAGAATAAAGATATTGAGCGAGTTTCTAGAGAGATAAAGCAGTATTCTGTTGAAGATCATATTAAACCTAGCTGGAGTAAAGCTAAGGAGTTATTTGATGAGTT
>PFDW01000078.1:164-7472 GCA_002793835.1 Candidatus Portnoybacteria bacterium CG10_big_fil_rev_8_21_14_0_10_36_7
GTATTGGAACTTGATCCTCGTTTCGAGATACACCCAGTCAAGTATTACATCGGGTTTAATATTGAGAACAAAAATGTCGTCGCTGTCAAAATCAGATCATCAAAATTACTGCTTGAGCTTCTGCGAGTTCAGCCTAAAGACCTAAGAGACCCAGAGAAGCGAACTAGGTACAGAAAAAACAGCTTTGAATACTACAACAAACACATAACTCAGTTTGATATTAATAACGAGGACGATATTGATTACGCCATGTCGTTGGTGAAGCAGGTTTACAAAAAGTTTGTTGTGTAGAGATTAATAAAACCATATGGGTATTCAAACAACCGAAAGCAAAATCCACTGGAACTATTTTATTGCCCTTGAACAAGACCTTGAAACTGTTTCCCGATACATAGAATTCAGTAAACATAATTTCAGTGTTTACTCGATAGAGTTAGCCCGCCTACTTTTCGCAGCAGCATCTGAAGTGGATGTTATGGCGAAACTCCTATGTAAGCGACTCCAACCCACGATAGGGTGCGACAACATTAACGACTACAGACGAGTTCTCCTTGAGGAATTACCAGAAATACCGACGACTGAGGTTTTTATTGGTCGTTATGGATTTTCTTTTAAACCCTGGGAGAACTGGAATCAGACGAGTAATCGTAACCCCATATGGTGGAATGACTACAATAAGGTTAAACACCAACGAGATGCTTATTTCAGTAGAGCAACATTAAAAAATGCACTGAATGCGCTTGGAGCACTCTTAATTCTTGTTTATTGCCATTACAGTTATGAGCTGGCTACCAATGAGGGTGAAAGGCTTCGTCCAAAAGAAACAATGCGCTATTTAGAACCTGATTCAACCTTACTTAGGTTACCAGATGACTACTATCATGGACATTTGCTAATCTGAGAAGGTTAGAATCCTTGCAAGAACCGATTTACTTCCTTGTTCGTAAATTCTGGATATTCCAGCTCACTTACCCAGTCTGTCCTTCGGAAAACATACCATCGTTCGAGCCAAGAAATTAGATACGAACTCATTTTTTGAAGATGAAAAGAATGGCTACAGAGACTCCCGAGAAGCGAGAAGAGCTTCCTTTTGATGTGGATAGAGATATTACAGAAAAAGATTGGGAAGGGATGGAAGCTATCCCGTGGAAACAGTAGTCATCGATAAGAAACCGAATACAGTTCCAGCTGGAGACATACTTGAAATTGATCAGTATTTTAACTCGACTAATACTTCCCTTAACAATATTGGTCAATACAGAGTTTACGCTGAAGTTGTAGACGCTAATAATGTTCCTATTCATGTAGTTAATGGAGAAGCTCTGTCAGATTATTGGGATTTTATAGTAGAATAAATTTTAATTTATATTACAAAAAACCTCGGATATTCCCTAGGGTTTTTTTGATTAATTTACGAAGAAGCTGGCCATATATTAAATTGTTGACAATTGATATTTATAGCAGTACTATTTTGGTAAGTAGATTTTTTATCAAAAATCAGGCTTATAGCTCATTTATAATATAATACGCGCTAACCTCTAACCAAGGGAAGGAGAATGTACATGAGTTTTACTTTAACCCTGAAAGGAGTCCAAGATGAAGGTAAAAATGTTAATTTTTTTTGTCTTGCTTCAATACGCATTTATTGCTCAAACGGAAGCTCTTTCTAAAGAATCAGATAACAATTGGCATGGGCTTTCTCTGGCAGAATCTTCACAGTTTGTTGATGGTGGAGATACCAGAACAATGGCATTTATGATAAATGCCATTGTTGAGAACAAATATGCCTATCCCGTCGGCTCAAGCTCAGGAATCTCATATTTCATTTATATGAGACAACGTTTAAACACCACCTATGGATCTGCTTACGAAATGGTAATGCTACACACTATAAAATTCTTTGATTTTACGAAATCAACTGACTTTATGGTCATACTTGAATATTTTACAGGGACAAGCTATTACCAAATCAAATATCGGACAACCTCATCAGCCTCAAATTTTATGATGTTGATGACCGAGTACGATAATTTTGCAGATGATGACTTAAAAAACGGCATTCAGGTTGGAATAAATTTTGGGAAAAAAGTCTATGGAATATTCGTAGACAACGTTTATTCCTCTGGAAATGTTCCAAAAGTGATGGATGCCTTTAGTAGTTTTACAACAGCACTTACATTTAGTAGGTGCACCGTTGGCGTATGTGCAGAATCCATATTACCCATAAATATGGACAACAATGTCTACAAAGTTCAATTTCACGACATTAATATGTTATCGATAGTTAAGTACGATGTAACATACTGGAGGGGATTAAATATCCGTCAAAGAAACAGTGGCTTAACTTGTTCAGACAGGGCGACACATTGGAGAGATATGAAAAGCATCGTTCTTACGCCACTCGTGAAACCAGACTTTTCTTTGGTTAACCACATAAAACGCGTAAATAACCAAGACAGCTTTCTATATTACAAATCTTTTTCTAAATGGAATTGCGGGGACACCATAAAAAAGAAAGTCAACGCAGTAAACTCAATGTTTATGGTTAAAGATTAAGGAGGTTACGGTGAAAAAATATACTATTGGTATTCTTGCTGTTGTTTTAATCGCTGTTGGCTCCTGGTATTTTTTTAACCGTGAGCCAAAAGAAGACAGAAAGTTGATGACACAGGTTGATGTGCCGATGGTCCCATACAAGCCAAAGGTGCAGAAAAATACAAAAGTCAAGGTGGGGAGAGGAGAAGGGAGAGAAACAGAAGCCCCTCCTGTAGAAAAAGACAGTGCTGACACTGATGAGGTAGTAGACTTTAGTAAGACCAGATATCTCTGGGCGGGCGATACCGAGCCTTCAAAGATGTATGTCCTCTTAAACAAAGAGACAGGTCATCAGATGACACTGAAGGAGGCCGAAAAACGTAGCGGGATAAAGATGCCAGACATTTATATCTCAGAGGGCGACATAGAAGTCTGCTATGCCTATAACGTAGATGAAGAAGATGACAATAGAAAAGAGCTAGAAACTCGTCATCTAGTTATTTATTATCGGGATTTACAAATAACATTGATGGAAGGTGATGAAGAGTTGTTTAAAATGGCTGAAGTTGATTCAGCGGCTCTCAATAAAGATGCGGATGTTGTCTATAAAGAGCCCCCATATAAGACACTTGGTGTTTACAAAATCCGAGATGCATTTGAAGGAAGCTCTTTTAATGGACAGGGAGACATTCCGCACCCTAATGAGGTACACTGGGAAAAAGAAGGCGGACGATATGCTGTAAAATCGTTTTTTCTTTCAGTCGGCGAATTGCTGGCTATTGCCAGTGAAATTCGCAATCAACAATAAATAAACTTTAACTGACTCACAGGTTTTCGGGTCTGTGAGTCTATTTTTATTGTTAAAGATTAGGGAAACAATACTTGACAAATAACGTTAAATGTGTATAATAAACATATAGCGCAAGTTCTTTAATTAAACCTTAATAGGAGGCGAGATATGACGAGAGTTATACGTATTTACAACACTGGGACTGTACATTATCTGAAGCAGAAAAATGTAACATACTCGGGGCTAATTCCCAAAAAACCCCTAGCATTCCGGATATTTGCGAATAAAGAAGATGCCAAGGTGAATACTTGGGCAATTTCAATATTCGTAGATGATGTGGAAGCGGTAAATAATTGTGCCACCGAATGGATTGAAAAAAATTATGTTGAAGTTGAGATGGAGCAGTGTTTTTCTGCAGAGCACATTAATCCATGTGCCCTAAGCATTGAATCCCTCTATGACAATGACATTGAAGAAGTTTTGAAAACTCTGATTAAGGGGCAAATAAGGAATTTCGCAACGCTGGAGATTGCCTGTGAAGAAGAAAAAATTGCTTTTTACTTAGAATGTAATAAAGGAACTCGGAATTACTTTGCGACATCGGTAAAGTTACCGTCGGAGAAATTCAAGCATTATTTAAAGAAGGGGAACAGAATATGCACCCTTCATAACCCCCTGACGAAAGTCAGGGGGTTTTTATTGCTTGACAAACGCATAAAATTATAATATACTAATTTTATAAGTTTATCTCTCGTTCCACATGTATTTTTTTGGACATTAAGAGATAGCTAGTCGGCTTATCCTTAATTTAAAGACTAGAAAAATATATGTATAGAAACAATATGGGCCGAAGCCCTCGCTTCGGCAGTGCAAAGCGTTTTGGTGCTCGACCCGTAGCGCGAAAAGCAAAAGCAGGCAGGTCGCAATTCAGTGATGTGTCAAAATTTATAAATAAAGTCGTCTCAACAACTGATGAGGCTCCTTATGTTGCGAAAAACACATTCGCTGATTTTTGTGTTGATGAAAGACTTAAAAAAAATGTCACTAATATTGGTTATACCGAGCCAACTCCTATTCAAGATCAAGTTATTCCTCATATTCTTAGTGGGAAAGATTTGGTCGGTATAGCAAACACTGGAACAGGTAAAACAGCTGCTTTCTTGGTTCCATTACTAGATAAAGTTTTAAAGGATAAAAATCAAAAGATTTTAATAATTGCGCCTACCAGAGAGCTGGCAATTCAAATTAATCAAGAGTTTATGAAATTGGCTCGTGGTTTTTATGTCTATTCTGTATGTATTGTGGGTGGAATGAGTATTTCACGACAAATTGGTGATTTACGCAGAAATTATAATTTTGTTGTAGGAACTCCAGGTAGAATTAAAGATTTGGCGGGAAGGAAGAATTGCTTACCCTTAAATAGATTTCAAAGTGTAGTCTTAGATGAAGCCGATAGAATGCTTGACATGGGGTTCATTAATGATGTCAGAAACTTACTTGCAAGATTACCAGTCGCAAGACAAACTCTTTTTTTCTCAGCAACATTGTCAAATGATATTAAGAGAATAATTAACGATTTTTTGAAAGAGCCTGCTAACATTTCTGTAAAAACTGGAGATACTGCAAAAGGCGTTGATCAAGATGTTATATACGTGCGCGATTTACCTAAATTTGATTTGCTAAACAATTTGTTAAATAAACCCGAATTTAGTAAGGTGCTAATTTTTGGACGCACCAAGCATGGCGTTGAGAACCTATCGGGAACTCTAGCTAGACGCGGTCACAAAACAGAGTCAATTCATGGTAATAAAAATCATAATCAACGACAACGAGCATTAAGAGCGTTTAAGGAGAATTCAGTGAAAATATTAGTAGCAACAGATGTTGCTGCGCGAGGCTTAGATATCCCGAATATTAGCCACGTAATTAACTATGAGCTTCCCGCAACATACGAAGACTATATCCATCGTATTGGACGAACTGGCCGTGCAGGAAAAACTGGTATTGCTCTAACTTTTATCGATTAAAATTTCGGATAATAAAATGGAAAATATTGGCGCATAAATCTTAATTTGAAAGTTATCTACAGATTTGATTGTAAGCGCAATCATTATCAAATATAATTATAATAAAGGCCATATAAAATAAATAAATATACTTTCTAATAAATATTTAAATTAAAAAGTAAAAAAATATGACAGATACCAACCAAACAAAGCTAAAAATAAATTAAAAATTGATAGGCTAAATAAAGTTAAACAAAACGAAACCATATCACTTGAATTAGTGAACATATAGACTGACAAGGGAGCATTCGATATTACAGGAGTTAGCAATACAAAATAATAAAAGCAAATTCCATAAAAAACACTCTTTTGACGGGGTGTTTTTTGTTGTGATTTTACCATAGTATTGATTTGACGCACTGGCAATTTATGCTATAAATACTAATAAGGGCATGCCTATGGAGGCGTGACTTGTAAGATCTTTTACAATTTAGTTTGCCAGTGTTGGTGAACAAAGGAGGAGCTATGAATAAGATATTGACAGCTGTAATCATTTTTTTGATAGTTTCCATTTCATCTTTCACGAGCGCAGAAGAAGTAGAGATATGTGGTTTTGGTGCAGGCGAATTTGCGATAAAAGGTGCTGTAGAGCGCTTAACAAATGAACTAGTTATCGCTCCGATTGAAAATGCATTAAAGGACGCTAAAAATATATCTCTAGAAATTACAATTATCGGGTATGCGGATAGCACGGGTAGCGCATCATTAAACGACGAAGTTGCTCTTAAAAGAGCCGATCAGATGAAGTTTGTTTTAAACAGCAAATTCCCTGAAGCGAAAATAGTTGCCATAACCAAAGGTGATGAAGAAAATTTCAGAAAAGTTCGCGTTTCTTGGAAAATAGTAAATGTTGTTCCTGAAGAAGACGAACTCCATCAGCAAGACATGGCGCAAAAAAGAAATTACGATGGGAAGCTTGTAATTGTCTTAATTGCGATGATATTAATCATTGCGATGATGTTAATCTATGTTTTCTCACCCTTTTTCCTAAAATCAGTACACTCAATTAAGGATATGAAAACATCAACCGAACAAATAAAGGTGAAGGTTAACGGCATGGAATTCAAATTTCCACTTAAAACTGAATGGATGCCTGATGAAGACAAGTTGTTTGTTCTACCGTTTAAAAGCGTGAGCAACCCTAAAAAAAATATTTGTTATAAAAAACGTTTGGATGCTATAAAGTCGGCAAAAGGATGCTTCAAGAATCAACAATACGCTGATCAGCTTGAAGATTTAATAGAAAAAGGAACAATTAAGATTATAAATACTTAACCGTGGAGGGAATGCTATGAATCCTTTTCGCTTCTTTAACAGACAAGGAATGACGTATATTGGATTTGCAACTATTGTAATATTACTACTTGTAGTACTTGTTTCGGATTTTCATTTTCCCAGTATTTCGGAAATAGGGGAAACGACATCAAATGTTATAAAAAAAATCGCTGACATCAAAGATGATCTTGCTGACATGACTTTGAAATACGACGCAAAAAAAGAGTCAATTCCAATCATAGAAACATCGACTGAGCCTAGCGAAATACTTGCTCCCGTTATTACTGACGAGATTCAAACGGTGGATTATCCACCAATGGATCCTGAAGAAAAACCTACTAAAGAAACTGCACCAGATTTCGTGGCAACTCAAACCAAGATTAATTTGCCATCGGTAAGGCTAGACATGAATGATACAAATAATGGGCCATCAGCTAATAAGCCGCTGAAAAAAGAGGCGGATGCTTTTTCTGTAAACAATAATTTAGACCTAGCTATTGTGCACAAAGGAAAAGGCATTGAACATGTACTCATACAACAGCTAATAGCTGACCCTAACCTCGGGAAGGACTACCAAATCAAGAACGGTGAAAGTCTAAAAAAATGGGCAGGCAGAGTTGCTAGTATAATCAACCATAAGGC
>PFDW01000011.1 GCA_002793835.1 Candidatus Portnoybacteria bacterium CG10_big_fil_rev_8_21_14_0_10_36_7
ACGAATCCGCTCCTGATCAAAATCCGGAAACATATCCAAAATTCGAGCCACAGTATTGGAGGTGGAATCAGCGCTGATAGTACTAAAAACCAGCGAACTCCCCCGAGCTATCTCCAAAACAGCCGGGATAATTTCTGGTTTGTTGATTTCTTCTAAAAATAAAATATCGCCGTCTTCTTCTTCAAAATATTTAAGCGCCTCTTCATAGGAATTGGTGTCCAACCCCACCTCTCTTTGTTCAATAATACTTTTATGGTTGGTAAAAATATATTCAATCGGATCCTCAATGGTAATAATATATTCTTTTCTAGTTTGATTTATTTCCTCAATTAAAGAAGCGATAGTAGTTGACCGGCCAGAACCAAAGGGGCCGGACACGATAATTAAGCCGTTTTTGGTTTTCACTAAATCAGTTAAAATGGGATTTAATTTTAAAGATTGTAAAGTTGGAACTTGAAAGGGAATGTATCGCAAAGACACAGATAAAACCCCCCGCTGATAAAAAATATTAATTTTAAACCTTAAATTATCATCAAAATTATAAGCCAATACAATCTCCCGATTAGTGGTTAATTTCTTTTTTTGGTCGGCAACTAATAAAAAATCAACTAATTCTTGCATAAACTCCTGAGTCACTACCGGCTGATCGTCTAAAGACAATAAATTATCATCTATGCGTAAAATCGGGTTATTGCCCACCGAAAAATGAAGATCCGAAGCTCCGCGCTTGACTGCCTCCGTTAAAATATTTTTAATCGTTAATTCTTGACCAACTGACATAAAATTAAATTTAAAAGCGAAAATTATTTTTTGACCAGTTTATTAATTTTGGCGACCACTTCCGAAGGCATAAAATGAGCTTTAATCAAATAATCCACCGCCCCCAATCTTAACCCCTTCTCCACATCCGCCTTCTGACTTAAATTTGTCAAAAGAATTACCGGAATATCTTTTAAATTTTTGTCCTTTTTAAGATTTTCCAAAACCACAAAGCCGCTTAGTTTGGGTAAAATTAAATCCAATAAAACCACGGCTGGGCGTTTTTTGGCCACCAATTCCAACCCCTTTTCACCATCATAAGCCACATAAACTTCAAAGCCCTCCAGTTCAAATTTAGTTTTATAAAGATCGGCCAAAAAAATATCATCCTCAATAATTAAAATAGGGGTACTGTTTTTTTTAAGCATAATTATGTATAAATTTTATTAATAATTATCAACTAATAGAAGCTCTCATTATTTCTTCAATCGTGGTAATCCCTTTCAGTCCCTTAATAATACCATCTTGCATCAAAGTTACAAAACCCTGCTTTTTCATCAAATCCCTCACCTCATCCATCGTAAAATCACGAGCAATTAAATCCCTAAATTCTCTGTTAATTTCCAAAATTTCGGCAATTACTGTTCGTCCCACATAGCCGGTCTGACCACATTCTTCGCACCCCGCCCCTTTATAAAACACATATTTGCCGCCAAAATCCTTGAGATATTCCGCGGGTATGTTTTCGATTTCTTTTATCACAACTTTTTCAGCTGATGATGGCAACTTGAATTCCTGTTGGCATTTGGGACAAATTTTTCGCACTAATCTTTGCGCCATTAAGAGATTTAAAGTGGAGGCCAACAAAAAAGCCTCGCCTTTCATATCAATTAAGCGTGGAATCGCGCCCCAAGCGCTATTGGTGTGCAAGGTCGAGAAAACCAAATGACCGGTTAAACCGGCATGCACCACCAACTGAGCGGTGTCGTTGTCTCTGATTTCTCCAACCATAATAATATTAGGATCCTGACGAAATAAAGCTCGTAAACCGGAAGCAAAGGTAAACCCGTTTTCCGGGCTAATTTGTGATTGATTAATCCCTTCAATATAATATTCAATGGGATCTTCTAAGGTGGTAATATTAGTCCCCTCGGCATTTAGCATGCTTAAGACCGAATAAAGAGCGGTGGTTTTACCGCTACCGGTAGGACCGGTCAAGAGAAATATGCCATGAGGTCTAGCAATATTATTTTCAATTATTTTTATATGATAATCACTAAAACCTAACTCCGTTAAATTGGGCACCCCGGCCGAAGTGTCTAAAACTCTCATAACTACCTTTTCGGCATTAAGCATAGGGAAAACTGAAACCCGCAAATCTATATCATTGCCATTTAATTTTATTCTAATTCGGCCATCCTGGGGCTTTCTAGTTTCATCCAATTTTAAATTAGCCAAAACTTTTATTCTAGAAACTACCGCATTATATAAATAATCAGGCAAAGTAATGGTGGTATGCAGGGCTCCATCTACCCTATAACGCACCCGCCCCTCTCGGTGCTTGGGCTCAATGTGAATATCCGAGGCGCCACCTTCCACCGCATGTCTGATAATCACCGAAACAATTTTTGCCACCGGCGCCGATTTTATCACTTCCAGATTGTCGGTGGTTTCATCTAGGCCAATTAATTCGGTTTTTTCACCTTCGCTGAATTTTTCCCTAGCTGATTCCAAAGCGGTGCCCAATTCTTTTTTAAACCCGCTATACTGTCTAAAAATATCATAATAATCATTTAGAGAAATAGCAAAATAAGTGGGGTCAAGTCCTTGTTGACCGGCTAAAAATTCAATAGCTTCCTGAGCCATAAAATCTTGAGGGTTGACCATACCGACTTTAATCTGATCGTCGGCTCGCTCAAAAATAACCATCTCATAATTTTTGGCTACTTTCTGGGGTAATAAATTTAATACTTCCGGTTCCACTTTTACATCCGTCAAACTAATTGATTCCATATTAAAAACTTGACCTTTGATTTTAGCAAATTCAGTCGCCGAAAAAATATTTTTTGATATCAAAACCTCTTCCGGAGTTTTATCTGAAAGTTCTATTTCATTTTCTACTTCTAAAAGTTGTTCTGGAGTAATTAAACTTTTTTCCAATAGAAACTTTTTTAGTCTTAATAATTTATTTTTATTATCCATTAATTATTGTTTTTTAGGTATAAAAGGGTCGCCCCGATACAGATTTTGTTCGTTAATTGACAGTGGCCACTGGCCATATTGGATTAATTTTTCCAGTTTTGACATCACATCTTTTTTTAACTCTTGATCAACAGTGATAGCCGAATAAGGCGAAGATACTGGCTGATACTCACTACCAAATAACAATTCTTTGATTGCCGGCCAAAAAAACCAGATAGATGCTAAAATTATTAGCAGTAATATAACTACCTCTATTAAATTTTTATAGATGTTTTTGTTATTTAAAATCATAATCTTATTTAAGCGGGTAATAGTAAGTGACCAGTTCTAATTTATATCCAATTTCATCAGGTCTAAAACTGATAGATCTGACATCAAAAATAAGCAAGCTAGATTCTAGGGCGGCAATAAATCGGCCAAAATTATCATAATTATTACCATTAGCACTGGTTACCTTCATGGCCAAATCAACCCGTTTAATATTGCTATCACTACTGACATTGGCCGAGGATTCATTGGCAGAAATATTGTCCGCCACAAAACCATGACTGCTGGCCAAAGTGGTTAGTTGAACTAAAATAGAGGGCAAATCAAAATCGTTGGGCAAAGCCAGATTTAATTTATGATCTTCCTCTGGAGTAAACTCTATCAGCGTGCTGGAATATTTACTTAAATAATCACTATCAACTTTTAACTGATCAACCTCGGCTTGCAAAACTGCCAAACCTTGATCTTTATCGGCTTTAATTTTTAATTTAGGAATAATCACCCAATAATAACCGGCGACAAATACGATAATAGCCACCAAAATTAAGACTACTTTAAAATATTTATTTAAAGCTTCGGCATATTTATTTTGGGGTTCAGGAATATTATTATCTTCAATAATTTCACTGATTTCATTTATTTCTGGCATTGGCAATTGTTAATTATAAATTTATTTATTAATTATCAGTTTGATAAAAAACACCATCTTTTAAAGCTAAATTAATTTCAAATTTCACCCCCTTGATCCCCGATTTATTATCACTAAACACTTCTAAATCACTAACTTGGACTTGACTCACAAAATCAGCGGCCTTTTTGAAGGCGGTTATTTGTTGAGCGGCCTGACGATAACTGTCAGCAATTTTGGCTTCAATCGTGGAACCACTGCCGATAGTAGCTACCGCCGGTAGAGAAAACTTACCGGAAGTATCAGCTGTAAATTCAGTGTAATAAACATCATCTAAGGTATAGCGCTCCAATAAACTAAAAAATTTAGTCCAATAAATATGTTTTTGCAATAGCTTATTAATTACTAATAATTTATCTTGTAATCTAATATTTTTGTCTTGTAAATTTTTAAATTGACTAATATAAGTTATTAAATTTTCTTTGTCTTGGTTAAGTTTAGTGGTTTTGTTTGCCAGGTCTTTTTGTTGTTGATCAATTAAAGTATAAATGGCCGTGATCATTAGAGCCGGCAAAATTATAGCTAATAAAATACTAATAATCTGTTGACTACTTTTGGGATATTTTCTAAACAACAATTCCTGGGGGATAAGATTAATATCCAATTTAGATTTTTGGGCTTTGGGCGCCGAGTGAAATTTTTCTTTGGTTTTTTCTAAAACTTTTAGGGGCTGAGTGGCTGGGGGGGCCGGTGGCACCGGCAGTTTTTTTTCTATTTCTTTTTTATGTATTTGAACTGGTTTAAATTTGTTTGGCTGGCGAGCAAAGAGATTTTTCAACAAAGCAAAAAATCCCCAACTCTTCTTTTTTGAGCCAACATTATATTTAAAATCAACTTTTAAATTTGATGGTTTAGGCGGTTCCAAAGATGGTCTAGCGGCGACGGCTGGCTTAGGTGGTGAAATTGGTAATGGCATTTTAGGGGCTTGAGGTAACCTCGGTGAACGAGTAAATAATTTTTTAAAACTAGCCCAAAAACCCAAACGAAATTTCTTTGGTGGAGTTTTAAATTTATAATCAATTTGAGTTTTAACTGGCCTAACTGGTGGTACAAAAGATGGTTGGGCGGGCACTGGTTTGGCTGGGCTAGTTAGTTTAATTGGCGACTGAGCCGGACCCATAGACCTAAAAAAATTAGTTGTTGGTTTAACTACTGACTGAGCGGGTGATGCTGGATATTTAATTTTTTGGTGGTTGGCAGTTTCTAACATATCCATCCGAGGTCCGAAGTTAGGCATCTTGGCAATTGGTGTTGGTTTTATTTTTTGGCCAAAAATTTCTGACCATAATGATCTTGGTGGTTTGGACGGCTTAACCGGAATTGGCGGTTTGGCACTTTGACCAGGAGAGAGATCAACAGTAAAAATCTTGGGCTTTTTGGCGGCCCGCAAAACTTCTTTCTTTTCTTTATCTCGCATTTCTTCTGGTAAAAGGTTGATATTTGACATATTCACTTCGCTAAATTTAAAATTAAAAACTGAAAAATTAAAACCAAGGTGTTCGCTCTGCTCACAATTTTATAAATAAATTATTGCGAAGCCATACTAATATTTTGCATTTTTTATTTTTCATTTTTAGTTTATTTACTCAATATCTCTCATTGACAAACCAATAGACACCGCAAACTTAGAACCTAAACGATCTAAAATCGGTTTTAATTCAGTGGGAAAAATTACTCTAGCCCAGGGATCACCAACATAAGTATTGATATTTAAAACTTTGGAAAGATATCCGGATAAATTGCCCAAAAGCGCAGAGCCGCCGGTTAAAATAATTTTCTCCACTTTTTTCTTGTTCTGTTCCTGATAAACATTAAGCGTGTATTTCATTTCATTTAAAATCGGCGAAAAAGATTTTTCAACGGTCTGAGGCAAAGAATTATCAGATGATTCTGAACCCAAAGACAAATCCTGTTTAAATTGTTCGGCGCGATCAAAATTAACATTCAAACTATTGGAGATGGCTCTGGTAATCATAGTTCCACCCATTTCAATACTACGACTCAAAACCGGAATACCTTTTTCTATAATCGCGATACTGGAAGTGCTAGCTCCCAAATCCACTAACATAATCACTGATTTATCATTGCCGACCAATGATCTAATTAGGGCGAAGTTTTCGGTTTCCAAACTAAGTAAGGTCAGGCCGGAGACATTAAAAGTATCCACATATTTTTTAACCAAACTTCGACTGGCTCCAGTCAAAAGAATTTTTAAATTTTTTTGGGATTTAGAAAAAATCTTGGGAGTGGGTTTGTTCTGCTGGTTTTCACCGTAACTGTCTTGATAGTCTGATACCTTGCGACCATCACCGTCCTCTAATTCTTCAATAATTTTCCAATCTAAAATTATATCTTCCAAGGGCATCGGGATAATTTTTTTGGCTTCCCAACTCACCGCGGACGCTAACTCTTTTTTGGGTAAATTCGGCAAATTCAAAATTGAAGTAAAAACCGAAAAATTAGGCAAAGCGGCAATCACCTTTTTGGAGGTGGTGCGAGATTTAGCGCAAATCTCATTAATAATATTAGCCGTGCCAGTCGGATCATCAATTAGACTTTTAATTTCACCCGGTTTTCTTTCGATAAAACCATAAGTCACCAGTCTAGGCCGACCCTTAAAATTGACCAATTCAACCACTTTAATTGAGGAGGTTCCGATATCAATGCCTAGATAACTGGATTTTGATGAAAATATGCTCATGGTGATTTTTGAATTTAAAATTTATGTTTAATTTTATTTCATCCCCTCATTTTTAACCCCTCCAACCTCCCCCTGACTACCATGCCTCCGGCAGACAATCCGGTAGGCAGGCCTGTCTGCCGATAGGCAGGCTTCAAAAGTGGATGATTATCCCGATCCATCCCCTACTTTTAAAGGAGGGGCTAGGGGTGGTTAACGATATTATAAATTAACCCCTCCAACCTCCCCTTCAAAAGGGGAGGATTCTATATCTTTACCAATAAATCAATACGAGAAATCTCTGATGACCGGTAGTCCAGCTACAAATCCACTCAAAGCTTTGGGCGGATTAGCCGTCAACCGACCATCATAAATAATCCGTTCCGAACCCTGCAAAATTTCGGCAAAAGTACGTCCAAAATCAAAGGCTTTGGCAACCACTAATCCCAAAACGGTCAATGGATTATTAGATTCACCGGAAAAAAACACTCCGCAACCGTTTTTAATATATTTATGATAATCAGGATCAGGTAAAGGTTCTAACTTGGTACAAGTGTTGCCATTACCCAAAACCATAAAAGCTCCGGCCACATTTTCCACATTGGGATTAATTATCACATCCCCTTTTACAATCCAAACCACGGAAGCTAATTGGTTTAATTTTGTAGGTGTAGCCGAAAGATAGATAATATCTTCCCCAATTGTTAAATTTCCGTTCACAACTATTATACCATTTCCCAAGGTATTTGCGCTAGTGTTTTCAAACCGAATGGGAGTATTAATTTCTAAATTGCCGTCAAAATAATAAACACTCCCGTTTAAAGCCACACCTTCTGGATCACTCCAATTAATATTATTGAAATTAATCACAGTTTGACCATATTTGTTGCGAGTTCCTGTAGTTGTTCTAATCATACCTGTTACATCAATTTTGCCTAAAGCATTGCGATAAATACCATTGCTATTGTTTTCTAAGCTCCCGACTTCCACACCTTGGACTAAGTCTTCACAATTTTGAGATTTAACATTGGCATTAATGTCTTGGGCGACAATACAATAAGTGGCATTTCTACCCT
>PFDW01000008.1:0-4461 GCA_002793835.1 Candidatus Portnoybacteria bacterium CG10_big_fil_rev_8_21_14_0_10_36_7
CCTTGAAATAAAAATATATAAAAATACTTCCCAACGCATAAAGAGCATATCCAACTATTGTAATAAGCTCTTTATTAATTTTATCTGAGACCCTCCCGACTATTATCATAAGTATTCCCGTGCAAATACTAAATACGGTTACAGAATAACCCATATCCAAAATACTCCCACCTATTTTTTCAACAAAAATCGCATAAAAAGGACCAATTAGATTGTCACCAAAATTTGCTAACAAAGTTGCGGATAAAAGTGCTTTATATCCATTATTCATAAAAAGTATTTTAACGTTTTTTAAAATATGTTGGGTCGTTTATGCATAAATTTAAACCCTGATTTTAATGACTGACAGGGCTTAAATAAAGTTTAATCGACACTCGTTGAATCATTTTCTTTAATTTCCCGTAACCAAATATGTGTTGTTTCCAAATAGAAAATTTAATTTCTTATTTATAAAAAATCTTTAATTGAGTCTGATACCTTTGTAATTCTTCTACCAAAAATCGGCAATGGTACTTGTCAGCATCGTCTTCAATACATATTAAAGTTATAGTTTACTCCGTACACCTTTTTGCAAAAGCTTCTACATACGGCTTTATCTCAGCACTTCGCAAAAAGTCAAAATATTTCTTCTCAAAATCTTCCCATGATAATTCATTCCTGTAATAAGCTCCTACTAGCTTTTCAGGAGGAGCAAATTCTTTTCGCCATTCATCAAACGAAACCCCTTCTATGATTCTCTCGTCCGGAGTTATCCCGTCTTCTTTTGTATGACGAGACATTACAGAAATTCTATTCTCATTCTGTTCTTTATCTTTAATAATAGATTTTATAAATAAATCTTTTTCATAATATATATCCTTTTATATTAATGTTTAGGCTATTAAATCCTTTAATACATTATAATTATATCTCTAGCTGAAATAAAAACAACGAAGCCACAATCGAAGAATGCCGGTATTAACACCGGTATTCTTTAATTTGTTTCAAACTAACAATAAAATTTGACTCTTTTGTAATGTTTTTGTAATCTCATTTCAGAATCGACACTAACCAAAAGGAGAAAAACATGGCGTTTTATCTGATTCAGGGGTTCTTTTTTCAAAACCAACACCGATTCGATATTGGAGTCAGAAGCAATGATGAATAGCCAGCTGTGATTATACGAAGCGGACTATGCCGGTTCATATATCCAGGGATAATATTTCTAGAAAGAGATAACTTGGCTGGCCGAATGACTGACCAATTTGGTGAGTCTACGCCCTTTAAAATGCATATCTCTCCAAATGAAGTCGGATTTGCCAAGAAGTATGAATAGCGACAGGATATCATCAACTACAAGTTCGTCTTACAAAACGGTCTATGGGTTGGTGGATATTCTGGGCCAATGGTTAGGGAGGTATGTGCCAAATGCATTATTTCCGAAGTCCCAGACCATCTTTTCACACCAATTGCTTCGCCAGAATAGAATTCACAATTATCACCTCGTATGGTAGTAAATATCATGCGAGTCTTTTATTTTTAAGGAAATTCAATAACTCAAATAAATACTGTTATTTATTAATCGTACAAATCTATGATATCATATACTTAATAAATTATTACTTTACAGATATGACAAAACCAAAAATTATCGTAATCTTAGGCCCCACTGCTTCAGGCAAGTCTACTTTAGCAGTTGATTTAGCGAAAAAATTTAACGGTGAAATAATTTCCGCTGATTCCCGACAAATTTACAAAGGAATGGATATCGCTAGCGGGAAAATTACTAAAAAAGAAATGAAGAGTGTAAAACATTATTTAATTGATATTACATTGCCTAATAAAATTATTTCTCTTGCCCAATGGAAAAAACTAGCTAATCAATCCATAAAAAAAATCTTAGCCAGAAAGAAGCTACCAATCATCTGTGGAGGTACCGGCCTTTATATTTCCGCGTTAGTTAATAACTTTAACATACCAAAAGGTCAAGCTGATTCGTCGCTTAGGATGAGACTTGAGCAAAAAGATATTAAAGAACTTTTTACTGAACTTAAAAAAATTGACCCGAAAACCGCTAAAACTATTGATAAAAAAAATAAAAGGCGCTTAGTACGCGCCTTAGAGGTAGCGACTAAAACTGGTCAATCCTTCCGCGACCAACAAAAAAAAGCAACACCAAAATATGAATTTTTACAAATTGGCATCGATATACCACGTGACGAATTATTCAGAAAAATAAATAAGCGCGTAGGACTTATGCTCAAAAAAGGATTGCTTCGCGAAGCTAAAAAATTATTGAAAAGATACCCAACGACACTCCCTTCGATGTCGGGTATTGGATATAAAGAAATAGAAAGATTTATAAATAAAAAATTAAATGAACGAGGTAAACCATTTACTGAAAAAGAAACAATCGAATATATCAAATCAAATACGCGTCATTATGCGAAACGCCAAATAACTTGGTTTAAAAGAGATACCAATGTTAAATGGATGACTAAACCAAAGGAAATAGAAAAACTTATTACTAGTTTTATTGAATAAAAAAATGCGGCCCTAATTGGGCCGCTTATAGATTAAAACACCTAACAACTTAATATTTATGAAAATACTACCAGTAAATTTTGGCGCCCTCATCTTCTAAGTCGCCGTCTAAATACGCACAGGGCTGACAACCATAGCACAGCCCGACTGATTGATTGCGAATATTCAATGGACCACCACAACCACCGCACCGTTTATCATTCGTCAGTACTTCCTCTTTGTTTACAACTTCCTTCTTTTTTTGGACATAGCGCCTCCTTTTTAAAGGTATTAGTAGAAAAGAACTAAATAAAGCCTAAAATCATTATACACTAATTTCCAAATAAATCAAATAGCAGATTTGACACCTTATTTTGAACGCTTTAGTATAGATAAGACTAGATTATTCACTAGCTATTTTTCAATCATTAATAAAGGAGGATCAACAATGTACAGCACTCTTACTGCTTATCCTGAAAGAATACAAAAGCTTCCCATCGGCGTAAATGAAGATTGCGGAGCCTACAGACTTTGTAAACAGGCTTACTGGATAGTAAATTCCATACAAGTTAACAAATTTTTAAAGATTCACTTCCAAAGGCATCCAATCGGCAAGGGATACCCAGTTGATGTGATTAATGTCTGGAGGAAAGATCTTCAAGGGGCAAAAGAGTATTGGCCAATCTACCCCACTCTTCCAGCTATAGACAAATGCTTAACTCTCTATGCAAAAAATGAAAATATAGAGCCCACCGAATCAAAGTCACTTTATTCTGGAGCGAAAATATACAAACATATATTTCCCTCCGATCTGTGGCAACTTATTGGAGTCTATCGGTTTTTCCACACCAAATTAAATGAAGATGATGTTTTTCAGGCGCCGATACATTATGTACATCTGGAAAAGATAGCAATTAGAAAGCTAATGAAACACCATTTTAACAAGTATAGCAACCTTTCTAAAATCCGCACATTGGCATATTGGATTACCCTAATTGATCCTTTGAGAGAAGAAGAATGGAAAAGCTATATAGCACTTTGGCTAGCAATACAAGGGGCATTAAAAAGAATCATCAATCATCGGCCAATACTGGATGAAAAAATGAAGAAAACAACAGAAACAATTATATATCTACATAAAGATGAAGGTGGTTATGAAATTTATATTATTTCCCCAAAATAGCTAGATCACTTGCAACAGGAGTCATTCATTACACTAGAATTTAACTCTAGTGTTGTTGTCACTGACGATGACGAGGAAAATACAACATTGCTTAGAACAATTAGTAAGCGAATAAAAGAAATCAAAAAAGCAACGAAAATAATTTGAAACCCCAAAAAAAGGGGCTACACTAAGTAGCCCCTTTTTAAATTATTAATTTTACTCCCCAATAATTTTTTTAAGTATTTCTCCGGCTATTTGCGGGTTTGCCTTGCCTTTTGACGCTTTCATCATTTGCCCAACCAAAAATTGTAATGCTTGCTGTTTGCCGCCCTTGAAATCATTTACTGGATCTTGATTATTTTCAACAACACTTTTAGCGATAGCTTCCAATTCACCAGAATCACTTATTTGTTTCAAATTTTTTGACTCAATAATATGACTTGGGTCAACACCAGTTTCAAACATTTCCGCCAAAACGGTTTGTGCACCCGAAGATGATATTTCACCTTTGTGAGTCAACACAATAAACTCCGCAAAATTTTCTGCAGTGATATTAAGTGTTTCAAAATTACCGTTATTTTTCTTAAATAATTTCTGAAGTTCGGTACTTAAATAGTTTGTAGTCAATTTGATTAACTTACCTTTTTTGTCCTTAATATTTTCATCCTCCTCCAACTCTTTAAGTTCGGATATTACAATCTCAAAATAATCACCCATTTTTTTATTTATCACTAAGAGTTCAATGTCTGCACTAGGCAAAGAATATTCGGTTGCAAACCTTTTTCGTCTTTCCG
>PFDW01000008.1:4470-5013 GCA_002793835.1 Candidatus Portnoybacteria bacterium CG10_big_fil_rev_8_21_14_0_10_36_7
CAGGCATTTCACTGACCACAACTTTCTCAACGTTTTCTAAATTAAGAGCTGGTAAATCTGGCTCTGGAAAATATCTATAATCATGTGCTTCTTCTTTCGAGCGTTGAGAAAAAGTCACGCCTTTATTATCATCCCATCCACGTGTTTCCTGGACCACTTTTCCACCACCATATAAAACTTCTGTCTGCCTTTTAATTTCATAGTCTATCGCCTTCTCAACTACCTTAAAAGAATTCAAATTTTTAATTTCAACTTTTGTCCCGAATTTTTTTTCTTTTGATATTGAAACATTAACTTCGCATCGCATCTGTCCCAATTCCATATCAGCATTTGACGCATCTATGTATCTTAAAATTAATTGTAATTCTTCACAAAAAGATCGCGCCTCTATACCAGAGGTCATATCCGGCTCAGTAACCAATTCTAAAAGCGGTACACCTGCTCGATTCAGATCAACTAAACTATGATCTCCATTTGTTGGATGCGTTAACTTACCAGTGTCTTCTTCTAAATGAACGTGGTCTATTTTAATATTTCTTTCGC
>PFDW01000008.1:5051-12345 GCA_002793835.1 Candidatus Portnoybacteria bacterium CG10_big_fil_rev_8_21_14_0_10_36_7
AGCTTCTTCGTTAGCAACCGGCAAAGTCCCCGGCTGACCCATACATACTGGGCATGTATCAATGTTTGGTTCATCTTCCAACCCAAAACCATTAGCACAAGCACAAAACATCTTACTTTTTGTTTTAAGCTCGACATGGACTTCCATGCCAATTGTAGGCTTATATTCCATTTTTTTATCATACCTAAAAATTTAATAAATTAAAAGCCCCGCGATATATCACGCGGGGCATTTTTTACCATTTTTATTTGCTAACTTATTCGGCCACCAATTAAGCGACTGAATAATTTTAGCGATATTTTTGTGTACTTCCATTATCGGCATATCACCGTCTATGGAGTACACTCCACTTTTTAATTTAGCTAAAAATTTATAAGCGTTATAAACTTGCTTCAATTTTTCGCTTTCTTCAAAAAGTTCTTTTTTTTCTCCTCTTTTGGAAATCCTTTCTACACAAACGCTTGGAGAAACGTCCAACGATAAAGTCGCATCAGGCAAAATGAACTTGTCGTTTAACGCAAATAACTTATCAAACTCACAGTCTAGAGAGCCAAAAGCAATACTCGACAAATAATACCTATCCGAGATTACAACTTCACCCTTATCCAGCGCAGGAATAATCACCTCGCGCAAATGTTCTTCTCGGTCTTTAGCGAAAAACACCTGCAAGACATAAGGGTCAATTGTCTCCTTTTTTTGAAGGATCGCCCTTATTTTCCGGCCCACTACTCCCTCGGTAGGCTCTTTCGTTGTTGTTACCATAATCCCATGTTTTTCCAAATATCCTGCTAAAAAAGAAACTTGTGTTGACTGGCCAGACCCATCTGGCCCTTCAAATGCAATAAACTTGCCTTTGTATGGATTAACATACATTGAAATCACCTCCTTATTCTTTTTTATAATAATTTTCAATTTTGTTCGCACATTTATTGCTGGCGTCCACTTCAAAATCATCAAAAATTACTGACACCATTTTCTGAAATTTTAGAAGAAGCGGTACCATTATTTCGCGCATTTGTGGATGAGCCTTACTAGAAGTGCGCATCAAGAAAATATGACGCCACTCTCGCAAATTAGCAGTAATAACAATTTCTGTTTTCAAAGAATCTGGCAAAACTGTTCTGACTTCTTGCGGAGACACGCCAAACGCTCTTAACTCTCTATAAACCTGTTCTGCGATTTCCATTGCCGAAAGCCATATATCATACTTTTTTGAATCGTAACTTTCCGATGAAAAAAATATGGCCTGATTACAGTAATTTCGTCCTTTTTGGCGTAGTCACAATAACGAGTTGACTCTTGACTACAAAAAGCTAAACGATGCCTAACCAACTCATGAGTAACGCCTCTATCGCATATCAATCGTACACTTATATTGAAATGCTCAATTACTGATTCATGCTTACCTACCATAATAATATTTTTTACAAACTTCTTTGCGGAATCAGTGGTCATTTTACCTTCGCTCTTATAACAAGTACGACCAGCTTTTTCCAAAAATGCTAGAATTTGTTCCCCATTTACATCTGATTCGATATTGTAATACTGATTTATCACATTTGGCATTTTAGCCATCCTTGTCGGTTAAGCCATACTGATGCTTTGTATAGCATATACATTATTTTATTTTTTAATGAACTTTCTTTAATGGCTTAATTTATCATCATTTTTTATAAAAAGCAAACACCCCGCATATATGCGGGGTGTTGAATCAATAGTTATCTTTCAATTGTTATACCCATGCTTCTAGCTGTTCCTTCAATTATCTTTACGGCCTGATCAACGTCATTGGCATTTAAGTCTTCCATTTTCATTTCAGCTATTTTCCGCAAATCTGTTTTAGAAACCTTGCCAACTTTATTTTTTTGAGGCTCCCCAGAACCTTTTTCAACTCCAGCAGCTTTTCTTAATAAATCAGAAGCTGGCGGAGTTTTTAATTTGAATTCGAATGTTCTGTCTTCAAATATGGTAATCTCCGCAGGGATTATACTGCCATGCTTATCTTTTGTTTTTTCATTAAATTGCTGACAAAATTGGGCAATATTTATGCCATGTTGCCCCAGTGCTGGTCCAATTGGAGGTGCAGGATTTGCAGCACCAGCTGGAATTTGTAATTTAACGATAGTTTTTATTGGTTTTGCCATTGTAATAATTAAATTTTCTTAATTTGCAAAAAGTCTAATTCGACTGGAGTCTCTCTACCAAATAGAGAAACTAATACTTTTACTTTTCCTTTGGCTTCGTCAACTTCATTCACCTTGCCATCGTGATCCTTGAATGGCCCATCCGTAATTTTTACTACATCGCCCATGATTACGTCAATTTTATATTTTGGTTCATCAACACCCATTCTCTTTTGTAAATCTTGAATTTCTTCATCAGATACTGGAGTTGGGGTTGTTCCCGAGCCAACAAATCCTGTGACACGTGGAGTATTTCTAACAACATACCACGAATCATCAGTCACAATCATTTCTACCAAAACATATCCTGGGTAAACCTTCTCTTCCACTACTTGCCTTTTGCCTCCTCTAATTTTTATCTTTTTTTCAATTGGTACTAATACATTAAAAATTTTGTCTTCCATTCCCATGGATTCAATACGCTGACGAAGATTTCTCGCCACCGCTTCTTCATAACCTGAATAAGTATGAAGTACGTACCAATTTTTACCTCGCGATACTTGTTTTGCCATAGATTAAGCTCCAATAAATATATTTAAAAGTCTTACAAATACTGCATCAAAAGCTCCCAAAATAATCGCAACTCCTATTGACACACTAATGACTAACACAGTATATCGAAAAGTTTCTTGCCTATTTGGCCATGTTACTTTTCGCATTTCCTGTCTAACCTCTACCAAAAACGTTGATAATTTTATTATAATTGACATATTGTTTTCCTCTTTAAAAAGCCCCTCACTGGGGCTCCTTTTTAATAGATTATCCCCTTTCAACTAAATTGTCAACTCTCGACTCCATTATTTAATGTCCACGCCTAAAAAATTCTATATGTCTAAGTTCTTAGCCCGCTTGGCATGGGTTTGGATAAATCTCTTTCGTGGTGCTACTTCATCTCCCATCAATATATCAAAAATTTTATCAGCTTCTTCAGCGTCATCAATTGTCACCTGTTTCAGCACACGATTCTCTGGATTCATGGTTGTATCCCATAGCTGATCAGGATTCATTTCTCCAAGACCTTTGTATCGCTGAATATTGACTCCTTTAACACTAGCTGTTTCTGGCTCCGAGCTTTTATCAGTGCTGGATTCTGCTCCCTCACCATCATCTTCATCTTTTTCTTCTTTTCCTTTGGACTTTTTCTTAGCCACAATTTCTTTTTTCATTTCTTCCATAATTTCTAGCTTATCTTCTTCAGAATAAGCATATTGAGCCTTTTTCCCAGCGTTGATTCTATATAAAGGTGGTTGAGCAATATATAAATATCCCTCATCGATTATTGCTTTAAAATATCGGAAAAACAAAGTTAATAAAAGTGTTCTAATATGCGCACCATCAACATCGGCATCGGTCATTATTACTATTCTGTGATATCTTAGCTTGCCAATATCAAACTCTTCGGCAATAGCCGTTCCTAGTGCAATGATTAACGATCTAACTTCTTTTGACGCCAAAGCCTTATCAAGATGCGCTTTTTCAATATTCAAAATTTTTCCTCGCAACGGCAATATAGCTTGAAAATTCCTGTCTCTACCCTGCTTAGCAGATCCACCGGCCGAATCTCCCTCAACAATAAATATTTCTGATTTTGATGGGTCTTTTGATGAACAATCAGCCAATTTGCCAGGCAAAGTAATGCCATCCAAAACACCTTTTCTTAAAATTGTATCCCTGGCTGCTTTTGCTGCCTGACGAGCTTTTTGCGATATTAAACATTTAGCTAAAATTTCTCTCGCATCAGTTGGGTTTTCCTCCAAATATGTTTGAAGTCCTTCGCTAACCACAGTTTCTGTTGCCGTTCTTGCTTCGGGATTACCTAACTTGGCTTTGGTTTGACCTTCAAATTGTGGCTCGCCCAATTTAATACTAATAATTGCTGTTAAACCATCGCGAATATCTTCACCTGTCAAATTTTCGTCTGATTCCTTAAGTAAGCTATTTTTTCTAGCATAATCATTTAATTGTCTAGTCATCGCTGTTCGAAATCCAGTTAAATGCATACCACCTTCTATTGTATGAATATTATTTGCAAAGCTTACTTCACGAGCAGATACTTCGTCGGTATATTGGAATGACGCTTCAACTAAAATTCCCTCCAACTCCTTAGTAACATAAAAAATATTACTATGTCGCGCAGTTAAATCACGATTTAGATATTTTACGTATGAAATTATTCCACCCTCAAAATAAAATGAATGCGATGGAACAAGCGCTGATCGTTGTACAATTTGTTCCTCGGGTTTTTTAGAAATTTTTCTATCCTTATCAAAATTGCGTAAGTCAGAAATGACAATTTTTACTCCTTTAGTTAAATAAGCCTGCTGACGTAAATGCAATAAAATTTTATTTATATCGTAATCTGGCATTTCTGTTTTTTTGTCTTGCTTACCAAAAATTTCTGGGTCAGGTTCAAAAATGACCGTCGTACCATTATGTTTACACGAACCAACTTTTTTTACTTTCCCCTTTGGCACCCCACGTGAATACTCCTGTTCATACACGCATCCGTCCTTACAAACCTCTACCTTTACATATCGAGACAAAGCATTTACAACAGAAACCCCTACGCCGTGCAGTCCTCCTGAAACCTTATAAGAGTCTCCACCGAATTTCCCACCAGCATGAAGCGTGGTCATAACTGTTTCTAGGGCTGACTTTTTCGTTTGTGTATGCGTATCAATTGGAATACCTCGGCCATTATCTTTAACAGACACCCGATGATTAGGCATAAGAGTAATCTCGATTTGATCACAAAAACCACCCATCGCTTCATCAATAGAGTTATCCGCTACTTCCCAAATTAAATGATGCAAACCATCAATACCAGTTGAACCGATATACATTCCAGGCCTTTTTCTTACTGGGTCAAGCCCTTCTAAAACATAGATGGACTTAGCGTCATAATTTGAACTATTGGTTGTCTCCTTTTTTGCCATTTTTTATAATTTAAATAATTCTTTTTTCTGAATGATAAATAGTTGTCCTGCAATTGCCAATGCTATAAGTACCGCTCCAGCCCAACTAAAAAGTATGTTCATTTTTATAATTGTTAATATCCCCCAAATAATCAATGTCGCAAATATTCCTTCGGCCAGAGATTGACCAGCGATGTAATCAAAATTTGCTTCTCGAACTTTTTTCAAAATAAATAAAGTTGCCAACGTTATAGTGCATACCAGAGAAACAAATAAGCTAATATATGTAATAAAAATTATATCAAAGCCAGACTCTGGAGAATAGGCAAACATTATCATAAAAAAAGAACTCCAGCCCAATAACTTGCCTAATATAAGGCCGGATATAAATGTAATTTGCTTCATTATCTATGTGTTTATTATAACGCATAGATACACATAAAACAAGCCTAAAATATCATCATTTGTGTGGATAATAATACAATATTTAACAAAGATTGAATTTTTCAATTATATAAGGTAGAATGTAGACTGATTCATAGCGGGGTGGAGAAGTAGTATCTCGGGAGTCTCATAAGCTCCAGGCCTTGGTGCAATTCCAAGCCCCGCTACCAACAGAATATGGCTGGGTGGCTCAGTGGCAGAGCGAGCGCTTCATAAGCGCTAGGTCGTGGGTTCGATCCCCACCCCAGCTACCCTAAAAATTCGGGCGCGTGGTGTAGCTGGCCTAACACGTCTCCCTGTCACGGAGAAGATCGAGGGTTCGAATCCCTTCGCGCCCGCACATATTGACAGAATGACATTTACTTGTTATTCTGTTTTTAGTTAATCTTAACAATTTAAACCAGTAAAAGGAGGAGTCTTATATGCAATTAATAATAGAAAAAACTATAGAAGGACCGTTTTTAAAACTTGTTAAAACAGCTAAGAAAAATGGAGGTGGAATTATAATTCTTTATAGCGATAAAGATTATCGTTACACCCCTCACCCAGAAGGAGCAGTAATTGTAAAAAGCAACCAGCTCCTTCTTAATGGGACAAAACTTCTTTATGAAGACGAATACAATAATTATGAATCTCACCCAAAAGGAATATTAATTGAAAAATATAGCCAACTTTTTCTTGTAGTAGCTTGAAAGTCCAATATCGAAGGCATGGTTAACCCTATGCCTTCTTTTTTATGCTTTAACTTTTAAATAATTATCTAATATATTAATATTAAAACTATTAGCAACTTCACCCCAATTAATAGTTCTAAAGTCATCCATCAATCCCCTCACTATAATAACTACAAACATAGATATTAAAAATGTCTAAAATCAAACAGCAAACCTAGTATAGTTACTTAGCGTTAATTTCTTTTTTATCTTTTGTTACTATTAATTGGTTCCAAATATCTCAATCGCAGAATCAAGATAAAATTTTTACTGACCTAATAACACTTGCGGAATTCATAATAAAAAACTTGGAATTCAGCTATTCTGTTATAGTGATTCTTATGATTTGTTATATGTCTTATTTAGCAACTAAGAAATATCGAGAAATGAAAGCCTCTAAAATGTTATTTAGCCCGTTAGAGCATGTTTTCTTTATTTTAGGATCCATAACAATAGTTGCCAGCATTATTCCTTTTTTATTTATTATTGGCTTCTTTCTATTAGTGGGCGCATTAGGCGGCATAAGTTTCTAAATTTCGCGCGACTCGCATCCCACACAAAAGCCACCTCGCAAGAGGTGGCTTTTGTGTAAGCTTATAAAACGTCTAATTGCTTAAAAGCTTTTTCGTATGCCAACACCGCTCTTTTCGCATCAGATTGCGAAACATGATAATTTGCTTGGTGAGCGATTTGATTTCTTATCTTGTGAGCATTCCATATATCATCAATATTGGGGATTTGTTCTCGAGAAATTTGCTTAAGTCGCGCTCCCATGTCATCTCCAAAATAACCAATTTTTTTGAGCAAATCATCAAATAATCTATCTGCCTCTATTATGGCCAACTTAATGTTGGCTTCGTCTCCCTTGTTAACCCTACCCTCAATAATTTGCCATTCGTTTAGTAGATTAATTTGTCTGGTTGGTGGAATAAATTTCGGCTGGGAAAAGGCATGCCACCATTGTTTAATCCTCCACAAAGCATTAGCTTTATTCAAAAAAAATATCGTTAAAATAAAAAAAATAACGGAAACAATTCCG
>PFDW01000077.1:0-3577 GCA_002793835.1 Candidatus Portnoybacteria bacterium CG10_big_fil_rev_8_21_14_0_10_36_7
TTACCAACAACATCTAATTTAGTGCTTGGGCTGGCTGTGCCAATTCCGATTCGGTCATTACCAGCATCTGCTCTTATTAAATTAGGGTCTGTATCTCCCAATACAACGAAGTCTAAATCAGCACCGCCATCATTAATTCTAACTGAAGTAGGAATAATAGCTATTGAATCTGCTAAACTCCCTGGCTCTGCATAAAATACTGAACTACCAGATGTATCATTATAAAGAATAGCTGAACCAGCAGCAGCATTACCAACTATCCCTCCGGGTGTGTATAATCTCCAAGCTTGCGTATCATTAGCCCATTTAAATCCTGCGTAACTACCAGCCGAAGTTGATACCACTTTTGTGTATATATTAGTTGTTCCACTAACATGTAATTTAGCGTCTGGGTTATTAGTCCCAATGCCGACATTATCAGAATTATAATAAATTTTAGTAGATCCTCCAGGACCATCATTTTTCCAAAAACCAGCTACTCCACCAGAAGAAGTACAACCGTCTGAAGTACAAATTTGTGTCCCTTGGATATAAACATTACCATTCATATCCACTCTGAATTTTTGAGTATAAGTAGTCCCGGTATATGTTTCTAACTTTAAAAGCGAGGCGCCAGCGTCACTGGCATTATCTGCAGCTCCATAATACACATTCCCTATAGAACCTAAAGTCCCCACTCTCACATCTGACCCAATTGCCAAAACCGCCGAGGTGAAAACCAGCCAGCTCAACATTAAAGCCGTAATTAATCCCACTAATTTTATTGATTTTTGAAACATATATTTATATTTAATTATTGTAGATTAATTAAGGCCATTATCTCTCCTTGATAACTAGTTAAATCCTCCAGCGCTTTGCCAATAATCGTGCCAATTTTCGGATCGGTCGCTTTCATGGCGTAACCGCTAACACTAGAGGTCGTCAAAAGATCGCCCCGCTTGATTGCGCCGTTGATGTTGGACACTTTCACATGCACCACGCCGGTCAAAGCGATAATCGCTTTATATTTGGTGGCCACTTTACCCATAATCACCGCCGGGTTATCCGAAACCACCCCCACTACCGTCGGGTCGTATTTTTTGAATGACGGTTTGACAGATTTGTAACCCAAATTATAATCGCCCAAGACTACTACCGTGCCGGTCTCTAATTTTCCACTGGTAGAAAATTCTTCCGCCAAATCGGCGCCAGCTACGGTAATACTGCCAACTTGCCAATCACCTGTAACTACACCACTACCATCAATAGTTATACTGCCGCCATAATGTCCACTGCCTTGGGTAAAGAAGCCACCAGTAGATGAAGCGTAGCCAGAAAAAATACCATTGCCATTTATATCAACTATAAATCTGGGAGTGCCACCTTTTTGTAGTAATAATAAATTACCTGCAGTGGCAGAACCACTAATATTACCATAAATTAAATTTTTATTAGTACCTAATAATTCGACAGATGAACCAAACATAGATTGACCATTTACTTCTAATTTTGCTCCTGGGTTAGTGGTTCCGATTCCGACATTAGTACCATTATTATAAAGAATGCTATTAACCACCCAAGAAGTGCCATTATATCTTAAAGTTTGACCATCATCAGTGCCAGCTGGCAATGTACCACTTGGCGTACTGCAAGTAAGAGTAGCGCCAACCGCAGTAACATATTGTCCGGCACCACACGCTGATGGAAAAGATGATAATCTGGCCCATGGGACAATGCCAGTACTTAAGGAGCCAGAGCTATCAATAATAAATTTATTGTCACCAGTACCAGTGTTAGTACCAAACCAAAAACTTAAATTATTACTTTGATCTTTATATACTCCCCAATGATTAGAGCTATCACTAATTTTTAATTCTGGATTATTGCTATCTGCTACCGTATCTATCAAAGACATGACTGGCTGATTTTTTGAGATAGTAATATCTGCTGTCCAAATATTAGTTTTATTTAAATTTAAATCTAATTTATACGGATCAAGCGCTGTGCCAACACCAGAACGATATAATCTGCCAGCACCATTGGCATCAACAATTTCATTACCAATCACAGTATCAGCATCAACTCCACCACTCTCATTAGCCGGCGCCCAAGCTGTGCCATTATATTTAAGGATTTGACCATCTGTTGGGGTAGTTGGCGACACCGGAATGGTTTGAATCCCAACTACTATTGGGTCTGGATAATCACCACTTAAATCGCCACCAGCCGGACCAGTGGGAGCACCGCCACCGCCAGAAGTCACTGTCCGCCAATCAGCATTGCCAAATGTATCTATGGCTGTTAAGACTTGACCAACTGTGGGAGTTGTTGGACCGGTTATTTGAATATTATTCACTGTTAATTTTCCATCTTTATTAACTTTGAATCTATCAACACCTTCATTTTGAAGCAAAATTAAATTGCCATCTGATGTTGTATCAATATTGCCATAAATTAAATTTTGACCAGTACCTACAACCACGGTCCCAGCTAGATTACCAAATATAGTTTGACCATTAATCTCCAATTTAACGCTTAGGGTGGCATCATTAGTACCAACCCCTACTCTACCACTGGAATCTATAGTTAAATCATCTGTGCTATTATTCCTTCTGATAACAAATTTATTATTATTATTAGCCCCTATAAACCAATTTTCTACGCCTGATAATTGACGAACAGTAAGTCCTCTATAATTACCAATTAATCCGGTGAGGGAAATCAAGGGTCCACTGCTGTTATCAGAAATGGCTAATTTGGTGTTTGGGGTGGATGTGCTAATACCGATATTACCACTTTCATGCACCTTAAAAACCGGATCACCAGATTCATTTTCTATGTTTAAGTAAGAATAATCGTAAGTGGCATCACGGGAAATATACAAACCCTCTTTCCCCTTAGCATTTATAGATAATTTAGCAAAATCCAAGGGCCAGCCAGAGAACCAACTTATAGCCGGTCCAATTCCCACATTCCCGCCATTGTAATAAATAGACCCGGGATCAGTTCCTGATTGCCAAACTCCCAAAATATCATTCCAACTGGTTTTACAAACCCCGTCGGCAGTAAAACATAATTTAGTGGTTGTCGCTCCGCCCATAATAGACAGACCGCCCGCTTTAAGTTGAGGATTAGCGGTGGTATTTACAGGCGTCAAAATATTCCCTTGTGGTGGAGGCAGGGTCGGCTCCTCCCAAACCGCCAAAACTACATTGAAACTAAACAAAAAAATCGCGACAAAAACCACGGCCAACTGCAAGCTAACTGGGAACACGGGTGATTTGTGATTTTTATTTCTCATGTCACCTTCCGGGTTTTAGGAAATATGTTTATTTTTAAGCCAAATTAAATTATTATTTATCAATAAAATATATTGACTTATCAACAATAATAATATACAATTTTATTATACAATAAAATGATAAAAATAAGAAATAAACTTTATTTATTATAACATAAAATGACCTTTAAATAAAAGTATATATGTACATGATGATCCCACGCCGTCATTGCGAGTGAAACATTTTCCTTTCTGTCATTGCGAAGTAGCGAAGCGGATGAAGCAATCTTATGTGAAATAGAAATGGGATTGCTTCGC
>PFDW01000077.1:3627-7180 GCA_002793835.1 Candidatus Portnoybacteria bacterium CG10_big_fil_rev_8_21_14_0_10_36_7
CATTTTCAAGGAGGGGCTAGGGGTGGTTGACGATATTTATAAATTAACCCCTCCAACCTCCCCCCTGCCTACGGCAGGCAAGATTCAAAAGGGGAGGATAATTTCAATAACATTTAAATTATTAATTATTAATCACTAACAAAAAACTATGGAAAACCTAATTTGGATTTTAGTAGCCGTCGTAGCCGTTGTTATTTTTTGGCTGATTGCCGTCTACAATGGACTAATCACTTTAAAAAACCGCACCGATGAGGCTTGGTCAGATATTGATGTTCAACTTAAAAGACGCTATGATTTAATCCCCAATTTAATTGAAACCGTCAAGGGCTACGCGCATCACGAACAAGAAACTCTAAAACAAGTCATAGAGGCCAGAAACTCCGCGATGAAACAATCTGGCAGTGTCGAAGAAAAAGCCCAAGCTGAAAATATGCTTTCTTCTACTTTGAAATCAATTTTTGCTTTAGCTGAAAGTTATCCTGATTTGAAAGCTAATCAAAACTTTCTCAAACTTCAAGACGAATTATCTGACACCGAAAATAAAATCCAAGCGGCTCGCCGATTCTACAACGGCAATGTTCGTGACTTCAATACCAAGATTCAAGTTTTTCCCAACAACACTATTGCCGGTATGTTGAAATTTAAAAAATATGATTTCTTTGAAGCTAACGGCGAAGAAAAAGAAAATATTCAAGTCAAGTTTTAAAATTTAGTCTAAAGTTAAAAGTTATCAAACCTCAAATAAATATTAGATTTATGGGTTTTAATATTTAATTTTAAAATTAGTTAATTAAAAAATTGTTTTTTAAATTAAAAATTGAAAATTTTTAAATTATAATAAGATGTACAATCAAATTGACGCCAACAAAAGAAAAACCTGGTTTCTAATCATAATTTTTATTGTCGTTATATCCTTGTTGGGTTATTTTTTGGGTTATATCACTGAAGCAGGCAATGGTATTTTGGTAATGGCTATTGTTATTTCTATAATCATGAGTCTGTTTGGTTATTTTTCCGGCGACAAAGTAGCGCTGTTAACGGCCGGCGCCAAACAAATTACCGAAACCGAAAATCCGTATGTTTACAGAATGGTAGAAAATCTCTGTATTACCGCTGGTATGCCTACTCCCAAAATCCATATTATAGAAGACGATGCTATTAACGCCTTTGCCACCGGACGCGACCCCAAACACGCCTCTGTGGCTATTACTACCGGTGCTATCCAGAAATTAGAAAATGAGGAATTGGAAGGAGTTATGGCTCACGAACTATCACACATCAAAAACTATGACATCAGATTAATGACTATAGTTATAATTTTGGTGGGAATTATTGCTTTGATTTCCGATATTTTTTTGCGGATGACATTTTTCGGTGGTGGCAAACGAGACAACAACAAAGGTGGCCACCCCATTATGCTGATTATCGGCATCGCTTTGATTATCCTCTCACCGATTATTGCCCAACTCATAAAATTCGCTGTTTCCAGAAAACGCGAATATTTGGCCGACGCTTCCGGCTCTCTCTTAACCCGTTATCCTGAAGGATTAGCCAGGGCACTGGAAAAAATTAAAAATGACCATGCTGTTTTAAAACGGGCCAATAATGCCACGGCTCATTTGTATATTTCCAATCCATTTTTAGGAACTAAAAAATTCTTGGCTAATGCTTTTGCCACTCATCCCCCACTGGCAGATCGCATTAATCAATTAAGAGGGATGACAAGATAGATTTAAAAAATTAAAAAAGTAAAAAAATAAGAAAATAATAAATAATGAATGATTTTCAATTAAAATTGAAAACTGTAATAGATGAATATGTTAATTTCATATACCAGATAACTAAGGACTTTCCAAAAGAAGAAATTTATGGTAGCACATCTCAAATTAAAAGATCATCTTTATCAATAATATTAAATTATATTGAAGGTTATGCACGTTATAAACCTTTAGTTAGATTAAATTTTTTAGAAATAGCCTATGGATCATTAATGGAATCAGATTATTTATTAGATTTTTCCAGAAAACAAATGTTTATAACAGAAAATAATTATAATCAATGTAAAAAATACACGCGCGAAATTGGCGCCATGCTATGGACAGAAACATCAAATTTACGAAATAGTCTACACACCAATTAATTTCTTACTGTTAATTTCTTAATTTCTTACTTTCTTAATTTTTTAATTTATTATATTATGGATACTTTTGAAAAATTTTCTAATAATTATAAAAAATCATTGAAAGCAGCGGCCGACTTGGCCGCTGATCTTCAACATAAAACCATTAATCCTTGGCATATTTTGTATGGTTTAATTTCCCAAAAAGGCAGCGTGGGCGCCGAACTGCTGGCGGCCTTAACTATAAAAGCTGAGGATATTAAAAAAAATATCACTAAATTTTCACCGACTGACAGAGAGCTTCAATTAAAAACCGCTCCCAAATTTTCAAAATCAGCCAAAGAAGTAATCCAAAAATCCATTAAAATCGCTTATATCAACGAACATAAATATATCGGCACCGAACATTTATTAGCTTCTATTTTAGAAATTGAAGATCCTAGTATTGAAAGTTTATTGGAAATTTTAAAAGTTTCTAGAAGTGAAATTACTCAGCAAGTAATTGCTATTTTAAAAAGTGCTTCCAAAATTCCGACCCTGACCGAAACTTTCAAAGTCACCGACCAAAAAACTAATTTAGAAAGTGACTTGGAGTATAACGAGAATCGCCAATCAGCCCTAGATTTATATGGTACCGAGCTAACTTCGAACAGAATGCAAAAAAAGATCGATCCCATAATTGGTCGTGAAGAGGAAATTTTGCGCATTATTCATATTTTGTCACGCCGTAATAAAAATAATCCGATTATTTTGGGCGAACCGGGGGTGGGCAAAACCGCTATTGTTGAGGGCTTGGCCAAAAAAATTGTCTCTGGTGATGTCCCTGAAACTCTACTTAATAAAAAAGTTTATGTGCTGGATTTAACCTCGACGATTTCTGGCACTATGTACCGAGGTGAATTTGAGAACCGGATCAAACAAATAATTGATGAGGCGAGAAGCCGACCGGAAGTTATTTTGTTTATTGATGAAATTCACAATATCGTTGGTACCGGTTCAGCTTCCGGCTCAATGGATGCCGCCAATATCCTCAAGCCGGCTTTGGCTCGCGGGGAAATCAGATGTATTGGCGCTACTACTTTTGCTGATTATCGCAAAAGCATTGAAAATGATCCGGCGTTAAATAGACGATTTCAACCGGTGAAGCTAGTCGAGCCCAGTGAACATGAGGCCAAAAAAATATTACATGGCATTAAAAGTTATTTTGAAAAATTCCATCGTGTTGGGATTAGTGATGAAGCCATAGATGTAGCCGTAGAACTTAGCCAAAAATATCTAACAGATAAATTTTTACCGGACAAAGCGATAGATTTAATAGACGAGGCGAGCGCCGCTATCAGAGTTAACAAAAAATTATCAAATTTAGAGCAAAAAATAAAAAAATTACGACTAGAAATTTTAGATGTTTTAAACCAGAAAAATCAAGCCGTCTTA
>PFDW01000077.1:7235-7391 GCA_002793835.1 Candidatus Portnoybacteria bacterium CG10_big_fil_rev_8_21_14_0_10_36_7
ATGCCTTGTTTAAACTAGAAACCAAGATTAATCTCCAAAAAGACAAATTAATTGGCACTATTTTAGGCGCTGATATCAGTAAAATTGTCGCCCAGTCCACTGGTATTCCGGTGGAAGATTTATTGTCTTCAGAAAAAAGAAAAGTTATGCTTTTGG
>PFDW01000004.1 GCA_002793835.1 Candidatus Portnoybacteria bacterium CG10_big_fil_rev_8_21_14_0_10_36_7
TCGGCCTCAGTCGCAATTTGATCAGCTGTTACTGCGGCCCGAGGCACTTCAATCATCGTCCCGACTTTATATTTCATCACTATGCCGGAATTTTTAATAATCGCCTCAGCTAATCCCACAATTCTTTTTTTCAAAATAGAAAACTCTTTACTATGCCCAACCAGTGGAATCATAATTTCTGGCACCACTTGGCTATGGCGACCACAGGTCGGACATTCTTTGGACACTTCTAAGGCTGCTTCAATTATCGCCTGGACTTGCATATCATAAATTTCTGGATAAGTAATGGCCAACCGACAACCTCGATGACCAAGCATCGGATTAAATTCATGTAAATCAGAAATTTTGGCTTTCAAAGTTCCAGCATCCACTTCCATTTCCCGAGCCAAATCATAAATATCCTTTTCGGTAGTTGGCAAAAACTCATGAAGTGGTGGATCCAGTAATCGCACGGTAACTGGATAACCTTCCATGGAATGGAATAAACCTATGAAATCCTTTTTTTGATAAGGCAACAATTTACCCAAAGCTTTTTTACGACCTTCAATATTGGAAGCCAAAATCATTTCCCTGACCGCTTTGATTCTATCACCCTCAAAAAACATATGCTCGGTTCGACACAAACCAATCCCTTCAGCGCCAAACTTTCTGGCTACTTTCGCATCATATGGCGTATCCGCATTAGTTCTAATTTTTAATTTTCTAATTTCATCAGACCATTTCATTATAGTACCAAAATCACCACTCAGTGTCGGATCTTCGGTATTTAATTTTCCCAAATAAACGTTACCTTCACCACCATCAAGTGTAATATAATCACCTTCTTTGACTACTACGCCACTGGCTTTAATTGTAAATTGTTTAGCCTTTTCATTAATTACAATATCCGCACAACCCGCCACACAACAAGTCCCCATCCCTCGAGCCACCACTGCCGCATGGGAAGTCATACCACCACGAGCTGTTAATATACCTTTGGCACTATGCATACCATCAATATCCTCTGGTGAAGTTTCAATTCTTACCAGTACCACATCCAACCCAGATTGGGCCTTAACATAAGCTTCACTAGCCGTAAAAACCACTTGGCCCACTGCTGCCCCTGGAGAGGCTGGTAATCCAGTAGCTACTACCTCAGCTTGAGCTTTGGCAATTGGATCTAATTGTTTATGAAGTAATTGATCTAATTGTTCTGGTTGAATTTTCATCAAAGCCTCCTCTTTATTTAGCACACCTTCTTTTTCTAATTCCACCGCAATTCTCACCGCCGCCGCGGCTGTCCGTTTGCCATTTCTAGCTTGCAATATAAAAAGTTTACCTTCTTGAATCGTAAATTCCATATCCTGCATATCTCGATAATGTTTTTCCACTCGATCACAAGTCGCTACTAATTCATCATAAATAATTTTATTTTGCTCTTCTAAAGCCCCAACTGGCTTCGGCGTTCTAATTCCCGCTACCACATCCTCACCTTGAGCATTCATCAAATATTCGCCATAGAATTTGTTTTCACCAGTGCTAGGATTGCGCGTAAAACAAACCCCCGTACCAGAGTTTTCACTTAAATTGCCAAAAACCATCGCTTGAATATTAACTGCTGTCCCAATCAAACCTTTGATATTATTAATTTCTAAATATCTAATCGCTCGATAATTATTCCAAGAATTAAAAACCGCATCAATCGCTAATTGTAATTGTTCTTTCGGATCTTGGGGGAAATCAACACCTTTTAATTCGACAATTTTAGCTCGATATCTTTTGACGATTTCTTCCAAATGTCCAGCGGTTAAATCAGTATCATATTCCGCCCCCACCGTATCTTTGATATTTTCTAAAATAGTTTCAAATTCACTACCATCAACTCCCATCACCACATCAGCAAACATCTGAATAAACCGGCGATATGAATCCCAAGCAAATCTAGGATTATTGGATTTTTCAGCCAACCCTTCAACCGACTGATCATTTAAACCCAAATTCAAAATCGTATCCATCATCCCAGGCATCGAAGCCGCCGCACCAGATCTGACAGAAACTAAAAGCGGATCACTGGCATCACCTAGTTTTTTGCCCATTTTAGTTTCCAATTCAGATAATTTTTGAGCTATTTGGTCTTTAACTTCTTGAGGGTAATTTTTATTATTCTGATGATAAGTAGCGCAAACTTCAGTGGTCACCGTAAAACCGGGTGGCACCTTAATCCCTAAATTACTCATTTCTGCTAAATTAGCGCCCTTGCCACCTAAAATTTCTTTCAGATCTTTGTGACCCTCTTCAAAAGCATACACATATTTCTTATCCATACCTTAAAAATTAAATTATATAATTAATGGTGATTTAAATTTTTAAAAAATAAGTAATAGACCTGGTTTTGGTCTATTACTTTCCGATTAAAACTGACTTTTTAATCAGCCAATTTGCCTTTTGGAAAGCAAGCCATTCTGAGCTCCAATTTTTTTAACAACCGAAGCTGAATTAGTTACCCCCCACTTCAAAGCTGTCCTAATATTATTACCATATACAATTGAACCTGTAAAGGCAGACGAAAAAGCATCACCCACACCAACTGTATCCATACTTTTGGTCTTGGGCGCTTTCATAAAATAATACTTTTTACCATCATAAGCATAGGCCCCAGTAGCCCCATCGGTAATAATAACAGTTTTTGGTCCTAAACTTTGGATATATTTTATCAAACCTTTAATATTTTTTAATTTCTTAAATTCCAAAGCCTCATCTTTGTTTAAAAATAACAATTTTACTTTTGGCAAATACTTTTTTAGTCTAGACATCCTGTTTAGCTGAGCACTGCCTGGATTCCAAGCTATCTGGGCTTTAGTTTTAATCGCTGATTCAATAATCCCCTCCCAACCAATTTTTGGTAATGACGAAATATAATACCAATCGCTAGTTGAATTATTCAACGAAAAATCTTTGGCCGATAAAGTATCACTAGCTCCCCGATGAGCAAAAACAATATGTTCATTGGCCGAACCTTTAACTGTCAAAATCATCGAAAAAGCGGTGGAATTATTTTTATCAAATTTTATCAAACTAGTATCAACTCGTTTTGACTTTAAATTAGCTAGAACTTTTTTACCCTCTTCATCTAAACCAATTTTAGTAATGATTCCAGTTTTCAAACCCAAGGTTGCAAAAGAAGTTGCACTATTGGCCGCTCCACCACCATAAGTCGGATAAAGCTTATCAGCTAAGATTTTTGCCCCATATTCAAAAGCTAATAATTTCTGTTTGGTTAAATTACCAGTGGAAATTAATTCCCCATCACCTGAATAAAACATAAAATCACTGGTGGCGCCACCAATAGTCACTACTTCAAATTTTTTAGACTTAAATTGATTCATACCGATACATTATAGCAAATAAGCATCAAATTTGACAACTGACTTTTTAAGACGGTAAAATGAATTGAAACATCTTAACCAAAGAAAAACTATGAGATTTTTAACTTTAATTTTTGGCACAGTCGGCTCTGGCAAGACCGCCGAAATGTTCAAAATTATCAACAAATTACAGGAGCATAATCTTCGCTGTCAACCAGCTCAATTTAAAAAATTCGTAGTTTTTAAACCCATCACTGAAACCAGAAGCGACCAAACTACCATTATATCTAGAACCGGTCAAACTTTTAATCAAGTCATCGCGGTTAACAACACTCAAAATTTAAAACTAGAAATTGCCAAATATCCAAACCATATTATTATCATTGAAGAATGTCAGTTATTTGAAATTAATTCCGATGATATCCAAGCTTTTGTAGCTTTAATTAAAGAATTATTAAAACAAAATCGGCAGATTATTCTTGGTGGTTTGATCCAAAATTCTCATGGTCAAAAATTTGATATTTTAAGCTCACTTTGTTCTGAGGCCGACGAAATTATTAATCCTCATACTACTTGTAATTGTGGTCAAATCGCTTCTCGTAGCCAGAGATTACAGATGGGTTATCCAACACCTATCACCGATCCAATTTTTTTGGTTGATAATTCTTTTAGTCATGATTTGGGTTATAGTTATGAGCCAAGATGTAATGATTGTTTTGAACTGCCACTAGAACCGCACCCTAATTTAAAAACTTTCAGATCTATTTTAGCCGAAATTAAAGATTTAAAAGACCAACAAAACCGTCCTTAATTAAAAGTGACGGTTTTGTTTTGATCTAAGATTTTAATTTACTCTGACTGTTCTTTTTTAAACCCTTGAGAGGAATAGCCACATAAAAAGTGGTGCCAACATTTTCGACTGATTTAAACCAAATTTTGCCGCCTAACTTTTCGACTGATAATTTAACAATATAAAGTCCCAAGCCAGTGCCCTCAGTTAATTTTTCCTTAGCGTTTTTGGCTCGAAATAAACGACCAAAGATCTGAGTCTGTTGATCTTTAGGAATACCAATGCCCGTATCAGCCACCTCAATCAAAAGATTGGAGTTTTGTTTATTAATATTAATCAAAACTTTACCATTTTGGGACGTATATTTTACAGCGTTGGACAGTAAATTTTGACAAATAATTCTAGCTAATTTTGAATCTAAAACAATATTAGGCACTAATTTATCGTAATTTTTTTCTATTTTAATTTTCTTGTTTTTAATTTGCGGAAAAAGTTCAGACAAAACACTCTCGGTCACTTTTTTTAAATTAACCAGCTCCGGTTTGATATTGATAGTGCCTAAATCAATGCGTGAAATATTAAGTAAATCATTGACTAACTCAATCATTCTCTGGGTACCATGATAAATTTCGGCCACATATTTATTCTGATCCTTGGTTAATTTGCCAGCATCACCGGCTAACATCATTTCTGAATACCAATTGATCGTCGATAGTGGGGTCTTCAATTGATGGGAGGCTAAAGACACAAACTCCGTCTTAGATTGTTCGACTAACTTATCCAAAGTAACATCCCGAAAAATAATAACTCCCCCCCACACCCGACCAGTTTCATTTTTTAAAGAAATTACACTGACCGCTACGGCCACAGTTTTACCATTGGGCTTTAAAATAGTGCTATTTTTATTAAGATCTTTTAATTTCTTGCCAGCTTTAAATAATTTATAAATAATCGGATTTAAATCATGACCATTTTTGCTATCCACAAATCTGATTAAATCTGATTTTTTATTAACCACCTGATCTTTTTTTAATTCCACTAATTTTAAAGCGATATTATTGGCATACAAAATAATACCGTCAATATTTAAAATAATGACGGCATTAGATGAATTATCCACGACAGACTTAAATACTTGTAAATCGTAAACTGAGGTATTTAATTTTTTTTTATTAAAAGAAAAAATCATTTTAGCGTTATTTAAAAACCAACTTTATAATGTTACTGGTCAAATACCCTTGATTTAAAAGCCAAGGGATGAAAACCAGTAGGTAGTAAAATTATAACAAATTATCTAGTGACAGAGATAGTGGCGTTATTTTCAGCGGCTGGAGCCGAAACCGTAATTCGAAAAGTCGCCGCATTTTTAGAAATTGTATAACCGGTCGTCGCTCCAGCCGTAGCGGTCGTCTTTGGGTCAACCGGCATAGAAACAATATAATCGGGCACCAAATCAGAACTTAAAATAATTAATGAACTGCAAGCGCCGGCATCCAAACATATACCGGTATCAGTGTTGGTAATAGTGCCTGGCACCGCACCGTTGTTATCCAATGAATATTGGTAAACAGCGTTTAAAATAGTGTTAACATCTACTCGTCTTTGCGCATTGCGAGTATCCCCTAATTGTTTACCGGGGTTAATCGCAATAATCACGATACCGGCCAAAATACCAATAGCCGCTACCACTAGTAGAATTTCCAAAAGAGTAAAACCCCTTTGTTGACCAAATAGTTTTCTCATACTTTATTTTAGTTATTTAATAATTAATTAAATTATATCATTTTTTTAAAAATCAGCCAATTCCTGCCAAGACGAGATATTAATTTGAGGATTAATCACATCGATGGTTATTTTTAATTTTCTAATAGTCTCATTCACCTGCCCGGTCGCGGTAATTAATCTAGTTTCAGCTCCCATATCGGTCACCGTATAAACACATGTTCCCTGCCCCAAAGTTAAATTACCTGTTCCGGTATAAGCCGTTGAATTTCTAATCTCCTGCAGTGCTTGTTCGGCGCAGGCATTAGCTAAACCCCTAGCTTCAGTTGATCGCTCTAGGGCTAAACTGGATTTACTTGACCCTAAACCTAATAAAACTAAGGATAAAGCAATAGACACCCCAATACTGCTGACAATTAAAACGCTCATTAAGGTAATATAGCCATTTTTTTTATCTAAGGGATGCTGAACCATAAAAAGTTTTGGTATAATCATACTCTTTTTTATTTTCGGGGTTAATATGTTTTAAAATAAAGCTCACTCGTATGGTGCCCGGGGTACCAGAGATTGATAAATTATCAAAATTTAAACTGGCAGCTTCAATTTTAGTTGAAGTTAAATCTACCGGAGAATTAGCCCCGGCGGTAATAAAAATAGTACTGCCGATTAAATTAAAAATTGTTGGACTTAGTGTCCCAGTTGGCACCACTAAAGAAAGTTGAGAACCACTACTGCCGGTAGTTGGCGAATTAATGGCGCTGGAATTTCTAATAGTTTGAGTGATTAGATTCATCACTTGCCAACCCTGCTGTTCGACTTCCGAGACCACTTGATTATCAACTCGTGATTGCAATATGATTGATAAAAAAATAGAGACAGCCAGTAGCATCGCCGAAGAAATACTAATATAAAGTAGGAGTTCAATTAAAGTAAACCCAGCACCACTTTTAATTGTACTTATATTTTTATTAAAATTCATAAATTACGGAATAATATTACTAATTAATTTAGTCGAGCCATCCAGCATTATAAAATTAATACTTAAAATTGCGCCGGTAATATTTTTACTGAATGTTAAATTATTAATGGAGTAAGTAGTTGGAGGTGACAAAGTAACATCGGTAATATTTTCGGTG
>PFDW01000005.1:0-7061 GCA_002793835.1 Candidatus Portnoybacteria bacterium CG10_big_fil_rev_8_21_14_0_10_36_7
CGGCCATAAACCATTAACCAAATTAATAATGCCAAAAACTATTAACAGAGTAGCTCCTAACTTGCCCATAAAATGTGGGGTATTAAAAAGATGCAGAACTTGTAGAATGCCCAAACCAATTAAAAAATAAGCGATAAAAATACCAGCCACATAAACCCCGCCAATTTGTAATATTTTCTGTCGACTCATTTGCATACCAAAAAGAAAAGCAATGGTAATCAGTAAAATTGAAAAAGAACAAGGATGAACACTGTCTAAGATCGAAGATATTAAAACTAGTGGCAGTAACCAATCTCCACCATGGCTTAAATTCCAAATTAATTGAGTAGTAATGGAACTATATTTGAGAAAAATGATACCAAAAATAAACAAAGTTATTATTGAAAAAATTATTATTATTCGTTTCATAATTTTATGGTGTCACTGTCGCCTTTATTTCTAAATTAAATTTAGCACCAGTTTTATCAGTTAAAGTAATAAAGCGATCAATATTGCCTACTCCGGCCGGACCATGGGCGTTGGGATCATAAACCACTTTCACCTCACGAGTTTCACCGGCTCCGATTGTTTCATTGACTTTAGGCACTAAACCATGTCCCGGCATACCAAATGGTCCTCTTTCACCATCTGCAGTTTCCAGGTAAGCTACGGTACACATACAAGAGGTGACGATACTACTAATAGTAATATCTTGAGCACTGCTATTTGTTACTTTAAAAACTTTTTCAACTTTGCCATCTTTCATAGAAATAGTACCAAAATCATAAACTTTTTCAGAAGCAGTTAGAACACTTTGAGAATTATTAGTTCCTAAAACTGATGAATTATTTTCTTGATTTAAACTAGCCCACCAAATTAAAACACCAAAACCCAAGATAATCAAAATAATAATAATTATAAGAGTTTTATTATTCATATATAAACAAATTTTAATTTTTAATTATATAACAAAAACATCCTTAGAAAGGATATCAAAATGACCCACTAAAAACTAAAAATTTTAGTGTGTCGAGATTATAAATTAGGACTTTGTTCAAACAAAGCTAACCAGCTAATTATTTTTTTCCGACTAAAGTAATGATCGGATATTAAGCTATGAGATTTTGACAGTAAAAATTTAAAATCTGAATGAAACAAAATTTTCTGCCAAAATAATACAAAAATACTAAATAAAGACAATAAAATCACCAAGACCATAAAGTTGGACGAGACCAAAATTTTGGAAAATATTTTTAAAATCAAATTATGATGTAAAATAAAATTTATTACCCCAACCGGGCACGAACCACCATCTGAAACGGCCACTAAGCAACTACTGACGGGATGCCCCATATTATGACCAATAATCAAAGACCCAAAAATACTTAGGGCAATAAAGCTAATGATTAATAATAATGATAAGAAATATTTCATAAACGTTATGATAATAACATTATATATTTATTTTCCTAAAACGTCAATTTAAAATTTATAAAAGTTATTTGCTAAGTAAAGCCTCAACTTGCGCCTGCAAACTGGCATAAGGCACGGCCCCGCCCAGCTCTTGACCATTTAAAAAACTCCCCGGCGTACCAGTCACTCCGGCGGTAATGCCAGCTTGTAAATGTTGCTCAACTAAATTAGCATATTTACCGGAATCCAAACAATTATTAAATTTATTAATATCCAAACTTAAATTAGTGGCGACGGTTTTTAAAAAATTAATACCGCCCGATTGAATGGAGCTTTGATTAGCATACAAAAAATCATGAAATTCCCAAAACTTATTCTGATCACCGGCGCATTCCGAAGCTTCCGCTGATTTTCGAGCATAAGGATGAATACTATCCAGGGGAAAATGGCGATAAACCACTCGCACTTTATCACTATAATCTTTCAGTAAAGCATTGATAGAAGTATTAAAATTTTGGCAATAAGGACATTGAAAATCCGACCACTCAATAATTGTAATATCCGCCTTGGCATTACCTCTAATGTGTTCGCCTGAAACCACAGCCATCAAATTAGCAGTATCCGGAATAGTGCCAGAACCACTAGCTAAACTAGGCGATTTAATAAATATTACCGCCAAAATAATTAAAGCTACCACACTAATAACCGAAATACCGGCCAAAAAACCGATTAAAACTTGCTGATTGCCTTTTGATTGATTATCTGTCATATATTTTAGATTATTTTTTATAAATTAGTTAATACTATTATTATACAATAATTAAACTTCACAAGCAAAATTATTGTTTATTTTTTTTGATAATAAATAAATTGAAATAAGTAGTGATAGGATACCAATAATACCAAACTCATAGCCATGAAAAGGCAAAAATCCAATAAAAGCAGCGGTGGCCGAAAAACCAAACAACGAAGAAATAATTACCGAACCGCAAGACAAGCATCCGATACCCAAAAAACTAATCAGCGAGGCCCAAACACTGATTTTGGCGCTTCTGGAAATAGCGATTTGTTTTTTAATATAAAAAACCAAAGCGGAAATATTAATACCAAATAAAATCGCTACTAGAGACACTAAAAATAAATTTGGCGCCAATAAATTTATTCTGATTAATTCCCAAAAATTAAAAGTTAAAGCTAATTTATAACTAAAACTCAAAAGATTAGAGGTTAGAGTGTGGTACAAAAGATTATAACTGGATAACCAAACGCTAAAAATAAAAAAACCTAAACTGACTAGTATCGCCAAAACCACATAATATAAATCACTAAAAACTGTTTTGAAAAATATTTTTAAGTTGCTTATTATTTTCATAATTATTATGAAAGTTAAATAAACTATTTTAACATAATTGATTAAAGTTTATTTTCCTATTTATAAATACCCAAGTTTTTTAATTCATTTCTTACAGGGAAGAAGGTGAGACTTAAATTTTTACATATCAACTTTATATTTATTTAGAATTATTTTTTTATTTATTATAAATGAAATGATTCGCCACAAATGCAATAAGGAAAACAGAACAAATAATGTATATTCATTCAGTAGGACAATATGAATGGTAATAATTGAACTAAAAAATAATTCTAAATAATAAAATAATAAATATATGTTTAAAATTAAAAAAATAAAAACATAAAACTTTATAATATTTTCGAGTAATAAATATCTGAATTTTAATTTAGATAAATATTTCCAATATCGACCATATCTATTCCAATCCTCACTCGTTTCAGTAATAAAAATAAAAAATGATAGACAATAATTAATAATAAACAAAAGTAAAAAACCATCACCAATTAATCCAAATTTTATAATTAAGCTATTAACAATCCAATAATATAGCCAAAAAACATTTTTCAACATCTATTTTATTTAACAAAATATTTTTAAACCTACTTATAAAAAATATTATATTCTTTAAAATAACTAATATTTATGAATTTCTCCCAAATAAACTTTATTATTACCGGGTGATATAGTAGAAGTCCAAACAACATTATATTTAATATATCCACCGCCAGCATAACCCTTATTAACTATCGACGGGTTTTTATTATTTGTAGTTGATTGACTAACGGTTATTGTTTGTCCATTTAAAATATTGTAAGCAAGTATTTCCCCATTTGACCAAACAATATATGGACTTGATACCGATATTAAACTAATTGGCAATGTAGTGCCAATTATTTTTGTTATTCCATTATCAATATCATAATAATAAATATATTGACCATCAGAATAAGCCAAATAATTAATGCTATCACTCAAAACCAAATTGCTGATAGGATTACCGCTTTGGTTATTAATTCTTTTAATCTCTACCTTGCTATTGCGATCAAAAATGACTATTTGGTAACTATTCTCAACCCAAGCGGCCATATTCAAACTTAACACAGGATTAGATCTCTTGGCAGCAGAGTTTGTCAACTGAATCTTTCCATTATCCGTGATACTGTAGATAAAAATATCGTAAGTATCAACTACATCAGTGCGTTCCTTTGTATAAATAAACGAATTATTTGTTGGGTATCCCTCAACTATCCCTGAATAAGTTCCAACAGCAGCACTATCGATAATCATTTCAGACCCCATATACCCATTAAAATAATTTAAGTAAAGATTTCGACCCATTCTATAAAATGAACTATTATAGCCAGCAACCCCAAAAAAAACTTTAAATTTACCATCTGTAGTTAAAGGAATTAGTTTTCCAGAAGTTAGGTCTTTATAATAAATATTATAATCATACCCCTCCCAAACAACATACCTGCCAACATTCCATGGATTTCCATAAATACTCATTTCCTCTGATAATAATATTTCGGCTGTTGATATTGCTGGGGCGGGATTAACCGTACAAATACCATAACCAGTGCTTGGGCTCTCTGTTATGCTATATCCTGAGTTGCAAGAAGTTGCATAACACTGGCCCCATCCTGTTGATATCCACGCTTGAGAACCACTGCCATTTGAGATGTTGCAAAGTCGGCTATTAGAAATACAACTCCCATTATCAAGATGTTGGTCGCTGGTGCAATTCAAAATATTAGTTGCTGGAGGTGTGACTGTGGAATTTGTAGTCATCAATGACTGACCCTCGGTGTAATTGCTCTCAAAACCGCTCTGGATAGAAATAATATTGTTATGAAAATTATCACCATAAAGCTTGACAGCCACAGAAGTATCTCCATTACTAGCAACTTTATTTATAACACCATTATCCGCAACAGCATAAATATTGTAGCTGTTACCAAATTTGATCAATTTTGTACCAGCTCTGACTACCACATTATCACCACTAGCGAGCCTGTCAAAATCAGTTTGAGAAATATACTTAATTGTAACCTTATTGCCATTAAAATTTTTAATGTTATTCCAATCGCCAGAATTCCAAGTCCAGAAAGTAACTGCATTTGGATACAATTGTCGCTGACTTTGACTGTTAATATAATACAAAGCCGGCTTGGTTGTATCATCTATTTTAATTATATCACCAGATAATGGTTGATAATTAGCATAAATAGTATTAAAAAACATTAATGACCCAATTATAATTAAAGAAAAAACTATAATTTTTCTCATACTTTTTAAATTATTAATTATTATTTATATAATACCACAAAACCATCAATATTAACTAAATATCCATCCCAGACACCCAATCGAGAGTTCTGAAACCATCCTGTCATCCGGCGTGAGCCATCAGGCAATGGCGGGCATGTCGTTGTGTAGTCCCCGCGGATAATTATAAAAGTCAAGATATATTTTTAAATTATAAAATAACTAATAGACAGATTTTATCTAATTTTTATTACTAATAAAATAAATCAAATATTAAAATAGCGCCAAAAAACCAAAAATGGTATTATAAATAAAACATTAACTATAAAAATCAATGAAGAAAGTATTAATTATTGTGGCTATAATCATGGCTTTGCCACTTATAGCATCAGCTAGACCAACTAACCAAATCACTGATTGGTATTTAAAAGACTTCCATAGTGAAATTAGAGTTAATTATGATTCTAGTTTGGATATCACAGAAAATATTACTGCTGATTGTGGTAACTTGCCAGATAAACATGGTATTTTTAGAATTTTACCAACTCGTTACACTATGGCTGATGGCAAAAAAATAAATATGCCATTAAACTTAAATGGTATCACTGATGGCGAATTTGCTCTGCCTTATGATATTACTAAAAAAATTGGATCTATTACTTACAAAATTTTTAGCGCCCAAGATCGCGGTACCGTGACCGGCGAAAACAAAGTGGTAATAGACTATACTTATAAAAATACTATACGATTTGATAATAACGATTTTGACGAGCTTTATTGGAACCTTAATGGCAATTTTTGGGAAATACAAACAGACAATTATAGCGCCGAGATTATTTTGCCCAAAGAAATCAATCAAAATAATTCTAAAATTTATATTTATACCGGCCAAGTCGGGCAAAAATATATAGGACTAGCCAATTACTATTGGGACACAAATAGAAACTCAATTGTAGTATCAAGTACTCGCACTCTGAAAGCTGGAGAAGGCATTACTATTTCCGTTACTTTTCCCAAGGGCATAATTACTCCCTATCAACCAACATGGGAAGAAAAAATAAATAATCTGTTAATCTTATCTTTATTTATTGTGACTATTCTAATACCTATAATCGTTTTATTATTTTGTTTTTTCTTTTGGAAAAAATACGGCAAAGACCTCAAACTAAATAAAGCAATTACTCCTGAATATGAACCTCCACTTAATTTGTCACCACTGGAAATTAGCTTCTTAAAATACGGCGGTAATATCCCAAACAATGACATTACCGCTACAATTATAAATTTGGCCGTCAAAGGATATTTGAAAATAGACGAGTACAAAAAGAAAAAATATAGCCTGACTTATATAGAAAAAAATACTGATAATTTAAATGAGGCAGAAAAAATAATATTAGAAGCAATATTTAAAGGATCACTATCAATGGAAGGAGTGGTCAGATTAGAAAAACTAAGAGGTAAAATATCCACAATTACCCTTAAATTAAAACCAACATTACAAAAAAAATTAACCGATGATGGATTATTTGATCCTGAAGGTTTTAAAAATCAAAAAAAATTATCACAAATAGCCGGTTTAATGTTTTTAATTACTATTGGATTTTCTGTCGTTATTATTGTCAGTAAACATGGAATATTTTTACCGATAACATTTGGTTTGATAGCTAGCACTATTATTGTATCAGTTTTTGCTAGTTTGATGGCCAAGATAACACCACTAGGTGCAGAAACCCTATGGAAAGTAAAAGGTTTTAAATTATATATGAAGACAGCCGAAAAATATCGCCAACAATTTTACGAAAAAGAAAATATTTTTGAAAAACTTTTACCTTATGCTATTAGCTTTGGACTAACTAAGGAGTGGATCAAAAAAATGGAACAAATTTATGGTTCAGATTACTTTAATAATTATCACCCGCTTTGGTATAGTGGCGTAGGATCAATTGGGTCTTTTGATGCTAACTCCTTTGCTAGTTCGATATCTAGTATTACCTCCTCCATGAATGCAGCTACCGGATCTTCTGGCGCTGGCGGTGGCGGTGGATCA
>PFDW01000005.1:7117-11266 GCA_002793835.1 Candidatus Portnoybacteria bacterium CG10_big_fil_rev_8_21_14_0_10_36_7
CTTTGGTTGGCAAATCAGTAATTGCTCCTTCGGTAGTTAAAATCATGGCGGCGGCTGAAGCGGCATTCTGCAAAGCACTTCTAGTGACTTTAGCCGGATCAATAATACCCGCTTCCACCAAATCCTCATAACCACCAGTTAGAGCATTATAGCCCACATTACCCTCTCGTCTTTTAACTTCTTCAACTACCACTTCGCCTTTGTCACCAGCGTTTTCGGCAATTTGTTTTAATGGCGATTCAATAGCTATTTTAATAATATTAATACCAATTTTTTCTTCACCACTGACCTCAACATTATTCAAAGCTTTAGCGGCTCGAATTAAAGCCACACCACCACCAGCCACAATCCCTTCTTCAATCGCCGCTTTAGTCGCCGCTAGCGCATCTTCAATTCGCAGTTTCTTTTCTTTCATTTCGGTTTCAGTCGCCGCGCCTACTTTTATCACAGCTACGCCACCGGCTAATTTAGCCAAGCGTTCTTGTAATTTTTCCTTGTCAAAATCAGAATCCGTATTTTCAATCGCTTTTCGAAGTTGATTGATTCTAGTTTCTACGGCTAATTTATCACCCTGACCGTCAACAATAGTGGTATTATCTTTGGTGGCAATCACTTTGCCCGCCTGACCCAACATTTCGATTTCAGTATTTTCTAATTTTAAACCCACCTCTTGAGAAATCACTTTGCCACCGGTCAAAATAGCAATATCTTCCAACATTTCTCTGCGTCGATCACCAAAACCGGGAGCTTTAATCGCTAACACATTAAAAGCCCCTCGTAATTTATTAACTACTAATGTGGCTAGAGCTTCACCCTCCACATCCTCGGCAATAATCACCAAATCTTTTTTACCGGTTTGAGCAATTTTTTCCAACAATGGTAAAATTTCTTGTAAACTAGAAATTTTCTTGTCCGTAATTAAAATTGGAGCGCCGCTAAATTCCGCTTCCATTCTCTCGGTATTAGTCACCATATAATGAGACACGTAACCCTTATCAAACTGCATGCCCTTGACTGATTCTTTTTCAATGCCAAAACCTTGACCTTCTTCGACGGTAATAACACCCTCGTTACCAACTTCTTCTAGGGCCTCAGCAATCATCACCCCAATCTCTGGATCATTAGCAGAAATCGAAGCCACTTGCTGTTTTTCGGCTTTGGTCGAAATTGGTTTGGCATTATTTTTCAGTTCTACCACCATCGCTTTAATACCTTTTTCCATACCGTGTTTAATAGCAATTGGACTAGCACCAGCGGCGACATTTTTCAAACCCTCTGCTACCATCGCTTGCGCCAAAACCGTAGCCGTAGTGGTGCCGTCACCAGCATTGTCATTAACATTGGAAGCCACCTCTTTGATTAGAGAAGCTCCCATATTTTCAAATTTATCTTCCAAGTCGACTTCTTTGGCAATAGTGACACCATCATTGACAATTTGAGGTGCGCCAAAGCCCTTGTCTAAAATCACATTACGACCTTTGGGACCGAGAGTAACTTTAACAATGTTGGCTAATTGATCAACGCCTGATTTTATTTTTTTTCTAGCCTCCTCATTAAATAATATTTGTTTGGACATATAAAATAAATTTATTTTTAAAATGTTTAATTTATTATTTTAAATCGTATGAATATAACCATTATTTTTTAAAGCGTAAAATGTAAAATTAAAAATGTAAAATATTGGAATTTCGCTTACAGCGAAATGATTTTAATTTTTAATTGTTATTTTTAATTTTTAATTTTTCGTTTTTATTTTTAATTATTCAATCACAGCTAGTATATCCTCGTGGTTAATAATTTTAAATTCCTTATTATCCATTTTCACTTCATCGCCAGCATACTGACCAAAAATAATTTTTTGACCAATACTTAATCCTAATTTGGAAACTTTTTCACCACTACCGATAAATAATATTTTACCCTCGGCTTTTTTCTCCTGATTAATGGTGTCCGGTAAAACAATACCTGATTTTGTCACTTCTTCAGCCGTGACTGGTTCGACCAAAACGCGGTCGCCAATTGGTTTAATGCCCATAAATTTAATAAATTATTTAATAAAATTGTATAATTGGCACTCTTAGTTTGGGAGTGCTAATTACTTTTCTAGAGACATTTTATCAAAATATAACAAAATGTCAAGACCGAGACAAAAATAAAACCCGGTTCTTAAAACCGGGGTTAAACCTGCTTATATTATTTCATCAATCAGACCAAACTCTAGCGCCTCCTGAGCGGTCATAATAATATCCTTATCAGATTCTCTGGTGATTTTTTTAAGAGATCGACCAGTGCGTAAACTATAAATATTATTAATAATCTTTTGATCAGCTTCTAATGAAGCTATTAGTTTGGTGATCTTTTGAGGATTCCTTAATACACTTAAACTAAGATCTTTAACTAAAACATTATGTATTTTAATTTTGGAGTTAGCTGAAGCCATGCGATGATCACATGCTTGTAAAATAACCGTCGCCATTGATCGACAAAAAGATTTAGCTTCACCAGTCACCCGGCCTGGATAAATTCTTAGCATATCATAAATAGCCAAACCCACTCCCACATTGCCACCATTGCTAGTAATAATAATCTTAATATCCGGATTACCCTTGGTGGCCAAAATCATCAAAGACTCGCGAATATACATAGCCATATCTTCATCAATATCACCGGATAAATCAATAATACCCTTGGAGAGAAGTTGCTGACGAGTTTCATCGATATGCTCATACTTCCACATGTACCTTTCCTCCACTAGTTAAGTTAAAAAGAACTTGTCATTATTTTAACAAAAACTAAATATATGTCAATTAATATTTGTTTATTTACCTTTTATAACTTCTACTAAGCCTCGAGAAAAATTACAGCCGATAATCCGACAATATTTTTGACACTGACCAATGGCCTTTCTTTCTGATATGGCTTTTTTATTGAGAATATAGTTTAAATTCTCGCGTATTAAGTTGCCAATAACTGGACGCTTAAAACAAAGGGCTACATCGCCATTAGGATAAATCACGAGATTTCTTTGACCAGAAAAACAACGATAAGCTAAAACACTTTTAGGATTTAAATAATAATTTTTAATAGCCTCTAAATTGGCTGACGAATTTTTGATATTTTTCATATGAACACCTAGCCAATTGAAAAATTTATTGACGGCATCATTATTGGGCCACAAATTTTGTTCCAAATTATTAATTGATTTATTTTTAGAATCTAGCGATTCAATAATTTCATCTAACATTTGAATCACAATTGAAACTCGCTCAAACTTATTAAAATAATTTATTAATTCAGGAATTTGAGAAATATTTTGTTTGGTAATTAATACTCCTACCTCCAAATCAATACCACTTTTTGTAATTGTATCTATGGCGCCAATAGCACTAGAATAAGCGATGTCTGTGCCACGCAAAAAATTATGAGTCTCACTATCTAAACTATATAAAGATAATTTTATTTTATTTAAACCAGCTGATTTTAATTTGGCAATAATATTTTCACTAATTATTGAACCATTAGTATTTAAAACTACTGTTTCAAAATAATTGGTCAAATTTTTTATTAAATCAATAATTAATTCAGTTTGAATTAAGGCCTCACCACCACTAATTTCTATAAAAGTATTAGTTGGTAGTTCCGTTTTCAATTTAGTAGTTATTTTTCGCCACTGGCTGATATCTAATTCATCAAAATTTTGTTTTTTCCAAATATCACATGTTCGACATTTAAAATTACACCTAAAAGTCGTAATTAAACTAACATAATCCAGTGTATAAAAATTATGACCAGTAAAATAGCTAAACTCCAATCTTAATTTATTTAATATTTTTTTAAAAAGATTTTTCATCCAAAAATAATTACCTAATAAACAATTCTTTGACCCCACGAGAAAAATTAAGACCCTTGATTCGACAATATTTTTTACATTTTTTAATTAATCTTCTTTCTTTCATTGCTGATTTTGATGACAAGATATCTTTGATATTACTAGTTAAAACATTGCCGACTGCTCGACGCTTAAGACACAGCAAAACCTCACCATCGGGATTAATACTTAAATTTTTTAATCCAGCAAAGCACCTCAGTTGCAATGAACTTGATGGATTAATATAATATTTTTCCATTAATCTGATATTCCCAATATTA
>PFDW01000015.1:0-18408 GCA_002793835.1 Candidatus Portnoybacteria bacterium CG10_big_fil_rev_8_21_14_0_10_36_7
ACTTCGTGTGCATTTTTTACCAAAACTCCGCCCATCTCTTTTACAGCTAAAGACTCACCCACAAATACCAAAGCAATTTGTGTTTTAATCTTTTCTTTCATATTTACCTGATAAAAATCAATGTGAATTGGATCACTACTTACAGGGTCTCTTGTGACATCGTGAATCAAAATTTTTACTGGTTTTTTATCTTCAATCGTCAAATCAACCAAAGTTGATTCTCCAGCTTGTTTAAGTACTTCTTCAAACTCTTTGGCACTCACCGATAATGGAGCATTTTTAACATCGTGCCCATATAAAATTGCTGGCACAAAACCATCTCTTCGCAATGCGTTGAGCTTTGAATTTAAATCTCTATTTTTTGCTTTTAATTCTGTTGACATATTTATCTAATAAAGCCCCTTCTAGAGGCTTAAATCTTAGTATAAACAATATATCAAATTAAGACCCATTTAGTCAATCCCCATTTTCTAAATGAATGATTTGGACAGGGCAAACATCAATCGCCTCCTGAACCGAAGGGTCAACTGATTCAATTATTAATTCTTCTTCTCCAGCACTATTAATAGTATGTTTTTTTAAAGTTGCCAAAAAAACTTCTCCTTCCTCCATCTCAAAAAAATCTGGGCAAACCGCAGCACAGCTTCCACAACCAATACATTTAGATTTTTCGTGTCTTATTTTCATATATCTGATACTATAATATTTTTATTTATTTTAGGCAACTCAGATAGCGATATCTCCCCTCATTACAACTTGTGTTAGTGGGATTAAGAGGAGCGCCCGGTAAATTAGTTGGAATATTTTCCAGACAAAATTCCAAGGCATAAGCAGAATTATTAGCGCGATCCTCGGCACAGTTAGGATATACCGTTGTATCTACCGGAGCTAACCAAACGCCAGAGCCGTAAAGATACCCGTTCACACTCCACGCTGCGCAATATCCTTGATTAATTCCTTTTGGATTAGGATCCGTTGGTATTTGTGGCAAGTACCCATATGTAACCAAATCATTCAAAACTGACTGAAATGAAATATTCATATCTGGGACTACTAATGCAATAAGCCCATTTGGGTTTCCATTCGCCGTGGGTGGGTAACTTCCTACTTCATCATAATATAATTCCAGCGCAGTTTAAATTGTTTTCATGTCAGATAATCTTTTAATATCCCGTGCTTTAATTCTTGCCTTATTCACTTGCACGGCTACGATAGATGCGAGTAGCGCGATAATAAAAATACTACTAAAAGCTCTATCAAAGTAAATGATCTTGAGTTATAGTTTCTTTTCATTAATGAGTGATTTTGTACTGTAATCCAACCTAATTAATCCTTGAATTAATTCAAGGATTAATTAGGTACTTGAGTACGACCTGCGTAATGGCTGGTTGACCACCAAGCACTGCTATAATATTTTTTGCTGCTAACTCGCTCATGGCTCCTCGAGTTTCTTCTGTCGCCGAAGCAGTATGAGGAGTTAAAACAGTATTCGGTAATTCCGCAAGCCCCTCCGCCATTTTCGGCTCAGCTTCATAAACGTCCAAGCCAACCCCTCTAATTGTTTTATTTTTTAGTGCTTCAACTAACGCTGTTTCATCAATAACCGGCCCACGAGAGGTATTTATTAAGTAAGCAGTTTTTTTCATTAATTTAAATTGTTCTGCACCCAATAAATGTTTTGTCGTTGGCAATAACGGCACATGGACCGAAACGAAATCTGCTGTTTTTAACAAATCATTTAGTTCCATAAATTGCATATTAAATTGTTTTTCCAAATCTTCGTTTCGGCGCGTATCATAATAAACAATTTTCATATTGAATCCGTCATAGAGTCTCTTGGCCACTTCAGCGCCAATTCTACCAAAGCCAACTAACCCCAAAGTTTTCCCAACTAAATCATTGCCCAAAAAAAGCATCGGCTCCCAACCAACATATTTTCCGTCACGCATAAACTGATCCGCCTCAACAATTCTATGCGCCAACGATAAAATTAACCCAATAGCGTGTTCCGCGACTGACTCTGTTAAAACATTAGGCGTATTGGTAACAATTATGTTTCTTTCTGTGGCTGACTTAACATCAATATTGTCATAACCAACTGCGTAATTTGCTATAACTTTAAGTTGCTTTCCTGCCAAGTCCATAACTTCACTATCCATTTTGTCTGTTAAAAGAGGTAAAATCGCATCCACGCCTTTTACTTGGGCCAGTAATTCTTCCCTCGTTAAAACGCCATCCTTGGAGCTCACCACAACTTCATGCCCCGCATTTTTTAATAAATCTATACCTTGGGTTGGGATTTGTCTTGTCACAAATATTTTTGCCATAAAATTATTATTTAATTTATATTAATTTACCTTCACTGCCAAAAAAAGAAATATCTTCCTTGACCACACTTCCAATTTCGTCAATCAAAATTGGAAAAAGCCTATAAGGAACAACCTCTTCTGGCTTTTCTTTAAGTGCTTTTTCTAAGCCACGTCTAAAGGCCACACGAAGCTCTGTGTTTACATTAATTTTTACAATACCAATTTGAATTGCTTCTTTCACTTGTTCTCTGTTAATACCCGAGCCACCATGCAGGACTAAAAAAGTTTCGGTTGCCTGCCTAATTTTTTTTAATCTTTCCAAATCAATTTTTTCTTCACCTCCTACTTCTTTACTATACATTCCATGAAAATTTCCTAAAGCGGTGCCTAAGCTATCTATGCCCGTAACTTTTACAAAATTTGCCACCTGCTCTGGACTAGTTAAATCGCCTTCTTTAATATCAATAGTTTCTTTAATAACCGACGATGAACCTTGCAAATGCCCAATTTCACCTTCAACCAAAATATTTTTACTATGCGCATACTCGACTATTTCCTTAGTTATGGCAATGTTTTCTTCAAGTGGCAAAGCCGACCCGTCAAAGTGAACTGCGTTATAACCGACCCCTATGGCTTCTTTAACTTTTTCTAGCGACTTGCCGTGATCTAAATTTAAAACTATTGGTAGACCCATTTCTTGACGAGCATTTTCGATAATATCAGCAATATTTTTCATTCCCAAATATTTTGCCTCGTTTTCCGATGTGCCAATAATAACTGACGCATTTAATTCCTTGGCAACTCTGACTACCGCTTTTACCGCCTCTAACGTAGAAACGTTAAATTGCCCAATCGCATATTTATTTTCGTGTGCTTTTTTGTATATTTCAAATGGTGTCATATTTTTTGTAGTTTATAATATTCAGGTGCTTTGGCTAAATAATCCTCAATCTGCGCGCGAGTTAGTAACCCAGCTCGTGCTCCAACCTGCTGAACAACCGACATAGAATTGATTGGCCCCCAACGCAACGCATCTTCAATAGACATCCCTAGTGCAATGGCTGTGGTAAAAGTTGCTGAAAACGAATCACCAGCCCCTGTCCTATCAATAGGTGGCTTTGGATCGGGGTATATTGGCATATGCCAGAAATCTTTTCCATCATAAGCATAGGCACCATCGACTCCATCGGTAATAACGACTATTTTTGGACCGAGTTCAGAAATAGCAGAAAGCAATTTTTTAATATCTATCTCCTGAATCTTTAAAATTCTTTGGGCCTCCTCTTTATTGCAGAAAAATATTTTTAGTTGTTTGTAAATCCCAGCCAAATCTTCTTTATTGAACTTCATCTGATAACTACCTGGTTGAAAAACTACATTAATTTCTGGATGAGCAATAAAATAATTTTCTAAAGTTTTATGAAAAGGTAAAGAATGGGCGCCAAGAGAAGAAAGATAAACCCACTTAGGACTGCCAATTTCCGGTAAAACATAGTCAAAGTTTTCATGTTTAATTAATATAGTTCTCTCACCCTTAAAAACCAAAACGTAATGATAATTAGTTTTTCTACCTTCGTGAACTTTAATAAATTGTGTGGCTACATTGTCACTCTCCATCGCCTTTACACATTCATTCCCCTGATAATCATCACCAACGTCCGAATAAAGCGCACTATTTAACCCAAGTCGCGATGTGCAAACCGCTGCGTTAGCGCTGTTGCCTACTCCCGCTATAACTGTTACATCTTGATAAGATATTTTATCACCGAAATTCATACATATTTTTTTCTCATGAGTAAAACCATCACTTTCAATTTCAGCATCCTTAAGCTGTATAAAAGCGTCTGTAACAATATCTCCGATACCTAAAAAATCAATTTTATTTTCCATTTATTTTTTATTATTCTTTCATCTAACGCACTATGTAATTCATTCCGTACTGCGTTGTATACAGCCTAGCTGGATCAGCGCCAGGGAAACAGTAATTTTCAAACGTACTAGCATTGTTGATATCTTCAGTGGAAGGACTCTCTAGGGAATATCTCATTACCTGAAGGATCAATTGGCGCACTTGAAATCATACCTGCATTTTCTAAAGCGTGTGCTATAGATGTTGTATATGCAACGCCATCTTCCGAATTAAACCATCCACCTCCTATATCATTCCAACCACCAGTTACCGCATAAGTATTATATTCATCATAATATAATTCCAAGACCGTCGCAATTGTTTTTACATCTGCTTTTCTTTTTGCATCTCTAGCTTTACTCCGCGCCTTATTCACCTGAACCGCAACAATTGAGGCCAGTAGTGCGATAATAAAAATTACTACCAATAGTTCAATTAAGGTGAAAGCTTTATTGAGCCGAGTAGTTTTTGTTTTATTTCTATTGCAACTATTAATTAATAACTTCATAATATTTTACAACAAGAGAGTTCTTCGAAAAAATTAGTGTTTAATAATCCCCGTTTCCATTTAAAATATTATTTTTTTCTCCCTATAACTTTTTTAACCGCAATTTTTATCGCTTCTTTACCCATGCCATATTTTTCAAGTAATTCATCTGGCTGGCCCGACTCACCAAAAGTATCCTGCATGCCAATGAACTCTTGTGGCACAGGATAATTTTTTGTCAAAACTTCAGCCACTGCAGACCCAAGCCCACCCATGACTTGATGATCTTCCACCGAAACAACCGCTCCGCATTTTTTGGCTGATTCAATAATTGTTTCCGTATCAATTGGTTTTATTGTTGCGATATTTACTACCATTATTTCAAGCCCCTCTTTCGCCAATTCTTCAGCGACTATTAAAGCTTTATAGAGGAGAGAACCACAGCCAATAATCACTGCGTCCTTACCTTCTCTTAGAACAAGGGCTTTGCCAATTTCAAATGGTGTATCATTTGTTGTAAAAACTGGTGTAGCTTCACGGGCAAATCTTAAATAGACAGGTCCGTTTATTTTTGCTGACGCTAAAGTGGCCTTTCTGGTTTCGTGATAATCGCAAGGTGCAATTACAGTTATATTAGGTATACACCTAGTGATAGCAATATCTTCGAGCGCCTGATGCGTTGCGCCATCCGGCCCCACTGAAACACCAGTATGAGCACCAGTAAATTTTACATTGGCATTATTATAACAAGCATTAACTCTTATTTGATCCCAATTTCTACCTGGACAAAATACACCATAAGTCGATAAAAAAGGGACTTTACCAGCCATAGCCATACCCACCGCCACACCCATCATATTTTGTTCGGCTATGCCAATTTGTACGAATCTATCAGAAAATTCTTTTTTAAACATTCCGGCTCGTGTAGAATCGGTAAGATCAGCGCAAAGCATAACCACATTTTCATTTTCTTTGCCTGCCAAAACAGAACCTTCGCCAAAGCCATCACGGGTTGGCTTTTGCACTATAACTTGCTCATCCAATAAATTATCTACTAATTTTGCGTCTTTATTTAACATGTTGATTACTTATTTATTCATGCTCACTTGTAATTTTCCCGCCTAGCGTACGTAGTTGCTTAAGCGCAATATCTGCCTGCTCTTTATTCGGAGGCATGCCGTGCCACTTAAAATCGAACTCCATAAATTCAACTCCCTTTCCAGGAATTGTATGGGCAATTATAACGACTGGTTTTTCAAAAATTGCCTTAGACATATTTATCGCATCAATTATTTTCTCGATATTGTGCCCATTAACTTCTATTACATGCCAACCAAATGCTTCATACTTGTCTTCAAGCGATTCCAACGGCATAACATCTTCCGTAAAACCATCTATTTGAATATTATTTCTATCAATAATTTGTGTTAAATTATCCATTTTTAATTTTCCCGCCAGCATCACAGCCTCCCATATTTGGCCTTCATCTTGCTCCCCATCACCAGTTAAACAAATTACCTGATTTTTTTTCTTGTCCATTTTAAAAGCAATTCCCATGCCAACCGCTTGCGATAAACCTTGTGCTAGTGGCCCAGAAGTTGATTCAATGCCTGGCAATACCCCGTAATGAGGGTGACCCTGAAGACGAGTCCCTAATTTCCGCAACGTTTTCAACTCTTCAACTGGAAAATATCCTGCATGAGCCAAAGTAGCATAAAGTACAGGGCAAATATGACCATTTGAAAGTACTATTCTGTCTCTCTCTTCCCATTCAGGCTTTTTTGGGTCATGTTTTATTACATCACCGAAATAAATTGCAGTAAAAACATCGGCCATACCCAAAGGTCCGGCCGAGTGGCCGGACTTTGCTTCCAATAACATTCCGATTATATCTTGCCGAATCAAATTAGCTGTTTGTTCAAGTTTTTTTAAGTCCATTTTTATTATTTTTAATACCCAGACGGACAAGTGTCATATCCTGCTATATACCAATCTGTATACGGACTAGCATCAGCAGTTCCTACATAGCAACAATTATCTACAATGCTGGTATTTTCAAAACACGCTAATATCGCGTAATCGCTTGGAGATGTTGCTATGCCAGTATAATATTGATAATCGTCATAGCTAACACTAGCATGTGGACTTGGGTCTACTATCTCCGCACTTACATATCTAGCTAGATCATTGGAAGTTAAGACACTGCCACTAATTGACGCGTCGTTGGTGTCATTAGCTATAGGATAAGATCCAGTCGCATCATAATATAACTCCAAGGCCGTTTGTAATGTTTTAATATCGGCTTTCCGCTTTGTGTCTCTCGCTTTAGAACGCGCTTTGCTAACTTGCACCGATACGATAGAAGCCAACAAGGCAATTATAAAAATTACTACTAATAATTCAATTAATGTAAATGCTTTATTTTTTTTCATTATTTATATTTAATTTATTAATATCTTAAATTATTATTTTGATAAATCAGCAATGGTTTTTTCAATATCACTACTTTTAAAAATAAACGAGCCGACGCATGCTCTATTTATTCCTGCATCTTTTGCTAAATGAATGGTTTCATTATTTATGCCTCCATCTATTGCAATTATAACATATAGATAACTCAAATGAAATTCTTGAGCCTTGTGGATAACTTCTGGCAAAAATGGTGAACCATAAAAACCTGGATTAACGGATAAAAATAAAACTGCGTCTAGCTTTGGCAAAAGATTAACTATTTCTTTCCAATCGGTTGCTGGATTTAATGCAATGCCCACTTCTTTGCCCGATTTATGAACTTTTTCAAGCAAAATTTCGACTTCTTTCAAATTATTGAGTATTCCTTCATTGGCTGATTTTTCAAAATGAAAAAAGATTCTTTTAACTTGACTTTTTGTCCACTTATCTACTTCGCTTGCTAAATCACTTACCATTAAATGAACTTCTAGATTTAAGGAAGTCGTAACATTACTTAATTCAGCGGGGTTGTCCCAAGTTTTGTTAGAGGCAAAAATTCCATCAACTACATCAATTTGTGCCCAAGCACAAAAAGGCTCAACTTGTTTAATTTTTTGTTGAACCTCTAAAAAATCTTTGGCTAAAATTGCTGGGATGATTTCCATATTATTTGCTTACCACTGAAAAATTTATAAATTCATTATTCTAAATCTTCAATTTTCGCTAGTCTTCTATCATGTCGCTCTTCTCCAGAATATTGTGTCTCAAACCATATTTTAAGCAACTTCTTAACTTCTTCTGGATCTTGACTACGACCGCCAAAACAAATTACATTCGCGTTATTGTGTTCACGAGACGCACGCGTAACAAATTCATCATAACCAATAATTGCTCTGATTCCTTTTTCTTTATTGGCAGCGATACACATTCCCTCCGCAGTTCCACACGCCAAAATTCCTTTAGCCTCAGGATTTTTTGTTACTTTATCTGCTACTGCTTTAGCAAAATCAGGATAATCATCGGTAGGGTTGAGTTCCTCCGCCCCGATATCTTCAAACTTTAAATCCTGGCTGGTTAGCCATTCTTTAATTTGTTCTTTTAAATTGTAGCCTGCATGATCGGCTCCTATATAAATCATTTTTAATATAACGTCTCTTTTATAAAATGCTACTTATCGTTTGCTGTCTCGCCATTCTTTAATTTTTTTGTGATTTCCAGAAATTAATATTTTAGGCACGCGCCATTTTGTTTTTTTATTCGAACTAAATATTTCCGGACGAGTATATTGCGGGTACTCTACTAATGAATTTTCAATTAAACCGTTGGAGCTAGAAATTTTATTATCAAAGCTTTCTTCTCCCAGACTTTCCATTTTCCCTAATACCCCTGAAATTAATCGCGATACTGCTTCTACCACCATTATAGCAGGTAGCTCACCGCCCGCCAAGACATAATTGCCTACAGAAAGTTCCATATGGGCAATATGCTTAGCCACTCGTTCATCCACCCCCTCATAACGCCCGCAAATAAATACTAACCGTTCATATTTTACTAACTGCTTAGCAATTTGTTGATTAAATGTTTTGCCTTTTGCAGACATTAAAATAATTTTCGTTTTTCTTCTTGATGACTGCCCGGTTTTCCCGAGTTTATTTTTAACTAAAGATTGTACCGCTTTATATATTGGCTCAACCTTAAAAAGCATACCTGGCCCTCCGCCGTAAGGCTTATCATCAACTTTTTTATGTTTTCCGTCTGCCCATTTTCGCAAATCATGAGTCTTAATTTTAATAAATTTCTTTTTTTGTGCTCGTCCCAAAATAGATTCATTTATATATGAATCAAGTATTTTTGGAAAAATTGTTATTATGTCGAATTTCATTTTTTAAATTATCCCTGAAGTCGCTATTTATTATATTACTCTTAAAAACAAAAAACCGCCAAGAAAAATCTGTGGCGGATTTTTTGTGAAAATTTAATTAAAATTTCAAGTCGTCTACTACATCGTCAACTGCTTTAGTCGCCTCTTCGGCACGCTGAGCTCGAACACTGCCTTCTGGTTCTTCAATTTTGAAGTTTACCCGTGCATTATGCTTGGCGCCAATAACGCGAAGCAAAGTTCGGATAGCTCGAGCAGTTGAACCTTCCCGTCCGATAACTTTACCCATATCTTCTGGTTTGACTTTCAAAGTGATTAATACACCCATCTCGTCAACCTTTCGATCGGTAACGACATCATCAGGATTATCTACTAAATTTTTAACAATGAATTCTACGAATTCTTGATCAACTGGTTTCTGTGACATATCTGAATTTCTTTATTATTGCTAATAGTTTGCGACCCCGTACCTGAATATCAGGTTACCAAACTACTATAATTATTTACATTTATCTATCTATTTGTCAAATTGATTATTCTGCCTTAGCGACTGGCTCTTCTTTCGGTTTGGCGTCTTTATCTTTTTTCTTTGGCCTAAAAGATTTCACTTTTTTGGCATCAATTACGCCATTTTTTACAAGTAAATTATGAACGGTCGGAGAAGATTGAGCCCCTCTAGAAAGCCAAAATAATATTCGTTCTTTCTTTAATTCAGTTTTTTTATGTCTAGGTTCGTAATAACCTAAAAGTTCTATGTCTTTCCCCGTCTTGGAAGCTCTGGCGCTTTCAACCAAAATCACCCGGAAAGCCGGGCTGTTTTTCTTGCCTACTCTGGTCAATCTAATTTTTAGCATATTAACTCTATTATATTAATTTATTTGCAAATGTCAATGGAAAAGCTGCTTCACGAAGAACCGACTATTACCTTAAGTCTTATTTTAATGTATTATGTCTTGAGCTAAAATTGTAAAAGAAAATGATTTCAAACATTTTCTTTCAGGACAAGCCAAGTGATACACCCCATAATCAGGCTCTTGATAATCAAGATTAAGCACCAAGTCTTGCCCATGAGTTGGACACACAAACTGTAAGGTGCCTTCTTTTATTGTAATCCTGACTTTCCCGAATTTTTCCTTCGCCAGCTTAAAAGCTGTCGCAAACTCATATGGCCTTGCGCCCTTATACATCTTACGCCCTCCATTTATAATAATATTAATGAACTTATTTCCACCCTTTTGCCTCTAAGGCTTTTTCAGCTGCCACTTGCTGTGCTTCTTGTTTACTAGAACCTTCACCTTTTGAAATCAACTCAGCTTCTATATACACCCCTACTACAAATCGCTTCTTGTGGTCGGGCCCTTTTTCTGATATCACCTCGTAGTGTGGGGTTGTTGAAAAAAATTCTTGAGCTTTTTCTTGGAACAGACTCTTTGAATCGATGTATAATTTTTTTTCAATAATTTCTAGCAAATGAACTATTATGAATTTTTCAATGAATTTAGAAACTACATCCAGCCCTTGGTCCAAATAAATTGCCCCAATAATTGCTTCAATAGCATTGGCTAAAATTACATCCCTAGCTTTACCCGTGTCTTTAGACTCTCCCCGACTAAGCATTAAAAAACCATTTAAATCAATCTCTTTAGTTATGGCCGAGAGTCTATCCGCATTTACCAACGAAGCCCTCCAACTCGTTAATTCTCCTTCAGGATTTTTATATGTTTTGTAAAGATGATCCGTAACAATTAATTCTAAAACAGCATCGCCTAAAAACTCTAATCGTTCATTGTCTGACATACCTGTTTCAGTATTTTCATTTAAATAAGAACGATGAGTTAAGGCCTGCTTTAGCAGATCTTTGTTTTTGAATTTTACTTCTATTTTTTTTTCTAATATTGAGAGATCACTCACGATAAAAATTATTGTTCTTTTCCTGGTTCACCAATTTCTCGATAAACCGTACCCAAAACACCATTAATAAACTTTCCTGAATTCTCTCCACCAAATGTTTTGGCTAATTCAATAGCTTCATTAATCGCTACTTTTGGCGGAACTTCATTGCGTGGTCCAAACAAAAGTTCATAAAGACCAAGCCTTAAAACATTTCTATCAACTGCGCTAATTTGTTCTAATGGCCATTCGGGTGCTGCTTTTTCAATAACATTATCGATTTTTTGTAAATATTTAATTACACCTTTTACTAAATCGCTAACAAAAGCTGCGCCCTCTAACCCAGGGCCAAATTCTCGTAAATTGTGATCAACTATCCCATCCAACTTTGCGCTTTGGCGACCATAAAAATCCCATTCGTATAGGGACTGCATGGCGATTGAACGACAGAGGTGTCTTGATGCCATTTGTAAATAATTTTATTAAAGAATATTTATTACCTTACTCGTGATGCTCGTAGTTGTGGTCATGATCGTGATCATGCTTATGCTGTTCCTTTTTGCCTTTTTTGGCAATCTTTGACTCAACCTTCATCACTTCTCGTCCTTTATAACTACCGCAATTTACGCAAACTTGATGTGGCAAAACCGGCTCCTTACATTTTGAGCATACTGCCAATTTAACCGCCTTTAGAGAGTGATGTGATCGGCGCTTATTTCTTCGAGACTTTGTGTGGCGTTGTTTTGGTACTGGCATGTTTTTTATTCCCCCATTAATTAGTCTTATGATTATAGCAGGTAAAATCACTCTAAGTCAACTTTTATCTATAATACATTCTATAGATTAACTCTAAAATTACCAAAAATTTTGTTACTTTCGTAAATGCAAATTAAATGACAAGCGATGAATCGGGCTAGCACCACGCTCTAAGATCGCCTTATAATGGTTCTTTGTTCCATAACCTTTATGGACATTAAAATCATACCCAGCATATTTTTCATTATATTTTACCATTAGTTCATCTCGCGCCACTTTCGCAATTATTGAAGCTGCTGATATTAAAAAAACTTTAGAATCTCCTCGTATTATAGCTTTTTGAGCAATAGATAAATCTTCTATAGTAAAATTTCCATCTAATAATATAAATTCTGGTTCTCGCGCCAAATTTTCAACTGCTTTTTTCATAGCTAGCTTAGTTGCCACTAGAATTCCCTCAGCATCGATAACTTTTTCCGAAACAATTCCAACTGCCGAAGACAAATACGTCGCTTCTTTAATTTGGCCGCTAATTTTTTCTCGCGCCAAGACCGATAAAGTTTTAGAATCTCTACAATTTTTTAGATCTTCAAAAGATTCTAAGAACTCTTTTTTATTTTTAATGGCAACCACTCCTGCCACTACTGGGCCAGCGATGCATCCCCTGCCAACCTCATCGACACCGGCAACAATCTCGTATCCCAAATTGAATAATTTTTGCTCTTCTTTAATTGTTGGTAATTGCATGATACTATTATATACATAAAAACAATTATTAAGCACCAACTAAATGGCTGAAAAAAAGAATACTAAATTTACACATTTACATGTCCATTCTCATTATAGCCTTCTTGATGGGCTCGCAAAGATTGATGACCTTGTTGAGCTAGCGAAAGAGCGAGAGATGGATTCACTGGCTCTCACAGATCACGGCACAATGTATGGTGCAATAGAATTCTACACTAAAGCAAAAGCTGCGGGCGTCAAACCAATACTCGGTGTCGAGTCTTATATTGCCCCAAACGGAATTGCTAACAAGAGGCCTCGTATAGACGATAAAAGATTTCACTTAATCCTTTTAGCAAAAAATCAAACAGGCTATCAAAATCTTGTTCAACTTGTAACTGCGTCATGGTTAGATGGCTTTTATTACAAACCACGTATAGACAAAGAACTCCTCGCAAAGCATTCTAAAGGACTTATTGGTTCGTCCGCCTGTCTTGGTGGAGAACTAGCGCGTACCGCCCTCAATACAGGAGATATAAATGAAATTGGTAGAGTAGCCAAAGAATACGAAGATATTTTTGGTAAAGATAATTTTTTTGTTGAACTAGAACATCACCCAGGGATTCCCGAACAAGCAAAAGTTAATTCATTACTTATTAAAACTGCCAAAAAATTTAGATTGCCATTAGTCGCGACTCATGACGTACATTACTTGAAACCAGAAGATGCCAACGCCCAAGATATTTTAATGCTAGTTCAAACTGGTGCCAACATAAATAATGAAGAGCGACTAACAATGAAACATGATGATTTTTCATTGCGACCAGCCAGCGACATGATGGAATATTTTAAAGATACGCCAGAAGCGATAGAAAACACTCAACGAATTGCATCAGAATGTAACCTTAATTTAACACTCGACAATATTCAGTTGCCTCATTTTGAAGTACCAAACGGCACAACACCTAACAAATACCTAAAAGATCTTTGCTACCAAAATCTCCCGAAAAAATATGGCAAAGCGATTAAAGCTGTTATTGACCGGATTGAATATGAGTTGAGCATCATCAAAAAAACTGGCTATGCTTCATATTTTTTAATTGTTTATGACTTCGTTAAGTGGTCCAAAGAAAATAAAATTGTTGTTGGCCCAGGCAGGGGCTCGGCTGCAGGAAGTATTGTTTCATATTTGCTTAACATTACAGAAATTGATCCATTAAAATATGACTTACTATTTGAAAGATTTCTAAACCCAGAAAGAATATCACTGCCAGATATTGATATGGACTTTGCCGACACTCGCAGAGACGAAGTAATTAATTATGTCCGCGAAAAATATGGCAAAGACCATGTAGCTCAAATTATTACTTTCGGAACAATGGCCGCACGTGCTGCTATTAGAGATACTGGTCGTGCGATGGGACTGTCTTACAACTTCTGTGATCAAACGGCTAAAATGATTCCAGCTGTACCAGGGATGACCCTAAAACTTGCTCTTGAGCAAAGCTTGGAATTTCGCGAAGCATATACTAAAGATGAAGATACAAAAAATTTAGTTGATACAGCCTCAAAACTGGAAGGAGTTGTCAGACACGCTTCAACTCATGCCTGCGGAGTTGTAATAACTAAAGATCCACTGTCAAAAATCACTCCTCTCCAACACCCAAACCAAAATGACAACATAATTATCAGCCAATACGAAATGCATGCGATTGAATCATTAGGATTACTTAAGATAGATTTTTTGGGCTTACGCAACCTAACCATAATTGAAAATACTCTTAAGATTATTAAACGAACAAAAGGAGTAATAATAGTTTTGGAAGATTTACCCTTAGACGACAAAGCTACTTTCAGGTTATTTCAAGACGCACGAACCACTGGGATATTTCAGCTTGAATCTGGAGGAATGAAACGATACCTCAAAGAACTTGAACCAAATGTTTTCGAAGATATAATTGCCATGATTGCGCTTTATAGGCCAGGACCAATGGAACTAATCCCAGAATTTGTTGCCAGAAAACACGGAAAAAGAAAAATTGAATATTTGCACCCTAAGTTAGAACCAATTTTAAAAAACACCTACGGTATTTCAGTTTACCAAGAACAATTAATGGCTATTGCCAGAGATTTGGCTGGGTTTACCTTGTCTCAAGCAGACACATTGAGAAAAGCAATTGGGAAAAAAATTAAAACGTTATTGGATGAACAAAAAATAAAAATTATCGAAGGAATGGTCGCCAATAAAATTTCAGAACAAACCGCCAGAAGAATTTGGGAAACTATTGAACCATTTGCACAGTACGGCTTCAACAAATCACACGCCGCTTGTTATGCTATGATTGGCTATCAAACGGCATATCTTAAAGCACACTACCCTACTGAATTTATGGCTGCTCTTATGGTATCCGAACAAGACGACATTGAACGATTAGCGTTTCTAATAGACGAGGCAAAACAAATGCAAATTGAAGTCTTAGCTCCAGACATAAACGAAAGCTTGGCGAATTTCACAGTGGTTGGAGAAAATAAAATCAGGTTTGGACTTAATGCTATAAAAAATGTTGGACACAACATTATAAAAGCAATCGTTGAAGCTCGCCAAGAAAGCGGACCTTTTCCAACAATTGACGACTTTATCGAACGTGTACGCCATAAGGATCTAAACAAAAAATCGCTAGAATCATTAATTAAGTGCGGAGCGATGGAAACACTCGGCGAGAGGAATCAGCTTCTTGGTAATTTAGAAGATATTTTAAGCTATGCGCGTGAAATGAAAAACAATCACCAGAATGGGCAATTTAGTTTATTTGGAGGTGAAGAACACAAAAAAACATCATTTCTAAGGCTTAAAAAACAAGAACCAGCAGAAAAACGAGAAAAGCTATCTTGGGAAAAACAACTTCTAGGACTTTATATTTCAGAGCACCCTATTTACGAATATCTAGAAAGATTAAGAAAAGATACAAAATCGATTAAAGACGCAACCGACAATAATATTAAAAATGTTAGTATTGGTGGTATTATAACCAATGTTCATAAAGTGATTACTAAAACTGGCAAGCCCATGCTATTTGTTGAGATAGAAGACGATTCTGGAAAAATTGAAGCATTAATATTCCCCACGATGCTCGAGCACATTCCAACTTTGTGGCAAGAAGAAAAGATAGTTATTTTATCAGGCAAGTTATCCGATAAAGACGGAGTCCCAAAACTTTTAGCAGATAACGCCAGAGAATTTATTATTTGAATAATCGCGAATATAATGGTAAATTAATAAGTAATGTCCAAAAAGATTGAACCGAACGAACTAGAAATCAAACGTCATTCACTGGCGCATATTATGGCTTCGGTGATTGAAGAAATGTTTCCCGACGCTAAATTCGCTATTGGCCCTACTATAGAAGATGGCTTCTATTATGATTTTGATTTACCAAGAACTTTAATCCCAGAAGATCTGCCATTAATTGAAGAAAAAATGCTTGCCCTGATTAAAAAAAATATTCCATTTGAAAAAATTGAAGTAAAAATTGATGATGCCATTGAAACAGCAAAAAAAGTCGGACAAAATTACAAGGCAGAATTATTAGAACAAATAAAATCTGAAGGAGAAAAATCGGTATCTTTTTATAAGACCGATAAATTTGTTGATTTGTGTCGTGGGCCTCATATCGCCTCAACTGGGAAGATTAACCCAAGGTCATTCAAATTAATATCAATCGCTGGTGCTTATTGGCGAGGAGACGAAAAAAATAAAATGCTCCAGCGCATCTACGGGGTAGCTTTTCAAAATAAAGAAGAGCTGAAAGGTTATATCGCCCAACAAGCCGAGGCCGAAAAAAGAGACCACAGAAAGATCGGCAAAGAGCTGGGGCTATTTATGTTTTCAGAAGAAATTGGCAAGGGCCTACCACTATGGCTACCAAAAGGTGCTTTTATCAGAAAAAAACTTGAAGATTATATGTACGAGACCGAAAAAGCAAATGGGTATGATTTTGTTTACACCCCAGTTTTAGCTAATGAAAATTTGTACAAAAAATCGGGACATTTATCTCACTACAAAGACGACATGTATGCACCGATTGAAATTGAAAACGAAAAGTATTATTTAAAACCCATGAATTGCCCACATCATCACATAATGTACGCATCAACAAATCGTAGTTATAACGACCTACCAATACGCTACGCAGACTTCTCACCCATTCATCGTCATGAACGCTCTGGTGCGTTAACTGGTCTTATTCGGACTCGATCATTCTCTCAAAATGATGCTCACATCTATTGTAGTAAACAAGATGTAGAAAAAGAAATTTCTAAAGTATTGGATATGTTTAAAAAAGTTTATAACGATTTCCATATTAAGAACTATTGGTTTCGTCTATCGCTCCCTAATTTTAATGACAAAGAAAAATATGGTGATATCACTAATAAAGCGCTCTGGGAAAAATCAGCTAATTATGCAAGAAAAGCCTTAGAAAAATCAGGAGAAAAATTTGATGAAATCTCTGGCGAAGCAGCATTTTATGGCCCTAAGATAGACGTTCAAATAAAAAATGTTATGGGCAAAAAAGATACAATAGCAACCGCCCAAGTTGATTTTTATATGCCGACAAAATTCGACTTAAACTTTATTAATGAAAAAGGCGAAAAAGAAAGACCCTTTATTATTCATCGCGCCATTATGGGTTCTTTTGACAGATTTTTTGCTTTTTTAGTTGAGCAAACTTCAGGACATTTTCCGATATGGCTCTCACCAATTCAAGTGCAAATAATCCCAGTCAGCGATAAGCATGAAGATTATGCTAAAAAAATAACAAATGAATTAACTGAGTCTAATATATTAGTTGAAGCGACCAAAGGCAACGAGACGCTTGGCAAAAGAATCCGCGCAGGCCAACTTCAAAAAATTCCATATTTAATAATCGTTGGAGACAAAGAAATAAACGCCAAATCAATTGCAGTTAGGCACAGAGAAAAAGGAGACATGGGCTCAATAACAATTGATGAGTTTATTAAACTAGTCCAAGATGAAATAAAACAAAAAAAATAATATGTGGAGGAAATTATTTTACACAAAAGACATTTTCTCTCAAAAAAAATGAACAACCAATTCATCAGAAGACAGACATCGGCCATCAATATTTTTTTGATGGTTATTTTTATACTCGGCCTAACTAGCACGTCATTTGTTTCATCAGCCAAAGACACAGACAGCCAAAACGCTATTAGCAATTCGGCAGAAACAAACTTGCGTATTGAAGCCGACGAAAACATCCAAGCCGAAGACTTGGGTGTAAAAGAAGCTAAGATTTTGCCAACTAGTCGTTTATATTTTTTTAAAAATGCTTGGCGTGGAGTTCAGAAATTAGTGACGCTCGACCCGATTAAAGACGCGGAGCTTGATATTAAGTTCGCGAATGAAAAACTAATTGAAGCAAAACAAGTAGCCGAAAAAACTGATGAGCCTGAAGCGATAAAACAAGCGCTGGACAACTACCACAAAGAAATTAATTCAGCAAAGAAACAAATTGATGACCTAAAAACAAACGCTGGCTCAGACAAAAAAATGGATGCCTTGCTGGATAAAATGATTGACTCGAACATAAAACAACAAAAATTGATGGACAAGATTGAAAAAGTTGCACCAAATTCAGTTTTCAAGAAGCTTAATGAAGTCAAAGAAAATGCTATTGATAAATTTGCAAGTTCCGCCACTAAAATTGCTTCACCAGATGTGCTAAAAGATCGCATAGAGAACATAATGGATAAACAAAAAGGAAGTGAATTTAAAAACTTTAAAAATCTTGAAGTTTTAAAAGCTATTGAAGATAAGATGCCAGAAGCTTCAAAGGAAGCCATGAGACAGGCGCAAAATGTTGTCTTCCAACGATTTGAGCGTGACATGCAGAACGGCCCAGAACAAATACGAACACAATTTGGTGATTACACGAGAAATATGGGCGGCGACAAAGGACGCCAACTAGAAATATTACATACA
>PFDW01000015.1:18430-27203 GCA_002793835.1 Candidatus Portnoybacteria bacterium CG10_big_fil_rev_8_21_14_0_10_36_7
CAGAGAACATGCGCAATATGATGGGGCAAGCCAGATCTGCGACTATCGATAGCATAGGAGAAAAGATGAGAGACTTTGATAAGTTAGGTGATTTTGAAGCGCAAAAACAAAAAGACATAATGCTAAAAAGGTTTGAGAATGGAGACATGAAAAATGTTCGGATAATGAAAGAACTAGAAAACAATTTACCACCCGATATAATTGAAAAAATTATTGAAATTAAAAATAAAACCATGGCTTCATTAATAGATAATATCCGTGAAGCTGATACACCAGAAAAACAAGCAATATTTTTTGATAAATTAAAAGATTTTCACGATGTTAGACAATTTGAGATGTTCAAAGAAATGGACAATTTAATCCCTGAAGACAAAAAAGACTTTTGGGGACTGATGGAAGACAAAGCTAAAGATGAGATGCAAAATGAAGTATCTCAAGCCAAAAATGAGGCAGAAAGACAAATGATATTTGCCAAAATGGCTGGCGACGATCCCTCTCATATTCAAATGCTTAAAGAATTCGGACCTCCAGCAGAAATTTTACAAGGCATCATGCAAGAACAAATAATGAACTTAAGTAAAAAAATTGGCAGCATGGAAGATGCCCAACGGCTGGAAATATTAAAGTCAAAAATGCAAGAGGAGGACGATATAAGGCAAGAGATTGAAAGACGAAATCCCGATATATTTAGGAAAATGGAAAAACAACAAAAAATAGTTCTGGCTAATAACGTTTCCGAAGCTAGCGTTCGTACACAAATACTTAAACTAGAGCAACAAATAACCGAATCAGAACAAGCTGTGCAAAACTCTGACCAATTATTTATACAAAACACACCAGCAAATTTTTTCCTCCAAGCAAGTAAAGAAAGACTAGCAAACGCTAAAATCGCTCTTGACTCAGGAAAAATCGGCGAAGCTTTCGGACTAACAACCAGTGGGCTCCAGCAAGCAATCGGTGCTATAAGGATTAGCAAGGAGATCGAAGTCAGGAAAGATGTAATGCAAAAAAACTTTCAGAAAGAGTTCCAAAAACCAAATGATCAAAACCAACCTTCATTCACGGATGAACAAAAGCAAGACCTCAGTGACGGAATGAATCCACAGCTAAACACAAACAATGGGCTGACCCCATTTATAGACTTTAACTACTTATCAATAGGCCAACCCAATGATCCAAATTTTAATTTCGATGCCTTTATCAAATCCAAATTACAGAATCAATTACAACAAGAAAATAAAAATATCTCTCCAAAACTTGAAGAAAAGTACCGATTAGAAGGGCAACGGATTAAAAATGATTCTACCAAAGCAAATGATTATATACAGCAAGGAGAGAAAATTCGTCAACAAATGATGCAAAACTACAAAGAACCCATGCCTCCAGATTTTCACCCACAAGATATTAATGATATGCCAAGTCAAACATACCAACCAACTGACGGTTCGCCCTATCCAGCATCAAAAGAACCAATATATCCAAGACCGGATGATGGACAACAAGGTTTTCAACCATCGCCAAATTTCAATCCTCCAACTGAATTTGATAAACCGACTAAGGAATATGAACAAAATGAATTTATTAATAAGCCAAGAAGCAATTATGTGCCTATGTCAAATAATGAGCCACCAACGAATCTCCAAACGCCTCCAAATACATTTGTGGCGCCACCCTCAAGTGATTATCCGTCACAGGTGCCAAGTGGCGACTACAACCCACCGCCAAGTGATGTAAATTATTCGCCACCACCAAGTAGTTCTATCATTTCCCGCATGTATTCTTCGATAATACGACCGGCTCTATCATCAATTGTAGGTTTCTTCCTTAGATAGCTACAACAAACTCAAATAAATAAAACCCCGCCTATAATAGACGGGGTTAAAAATATTAATTCTTTTTTAATTTTTCTTGGATTTAATTAACTTAGCGTATTGTCTCATTAAATCCACAACTCCAGTGGCCACAATATTAAATCTCTGTGCCACTTCCGCAGAGTCGATTAAATTTATCTGTTTTAAGTCATTAATCGGTATTGATTCAGAATGCTTCCCATCATTCCAATTAAACCACATCAGTCCATCACCCAAAGTTGTCCCGATATTCGTGGCTATTATTAATCTTGCCCCGATTCTCCGCTTGCCTACCTTGATAATAAACATTTTTTGGGGAGTTCTCTTTTTTTTATGTTTTAGATTTCTGATTTGGTCCGACGCCTCTACAACATTTTTTGATATATTCACTGCAATTCTCCCTTGCCAAAAGTTAATATTTCCTATATTTTTAAATAGCAATTCGCTTATTATTTTATCGTAATATAAATCCTAATAAATGTCAAATTATCATCTTTTTATTTTAGGGTGCCAGATGAATATTTCCGACGCAGAAAGGCTAAGAACAGTCCTAAATTCTATCGGCTATTCAGAGACTAAAGACGAAAAAATCGCCGACTTAATTATATTGGTGGCGTGTTCGGTTCGCCAAACCGCTATTGATAGAGTTCACGGAAAATTAGTTGTCTGGAAACGACAAAAAATTAAGAATCCTAATCGAAAAATTGCGCTAACCGGTTGTGTCTTGCAGGCAGACAAAAAACAATTTGCCAATCGCTTCGATATCATCTTTGACATCAAAGACATGATAAAATTACCGGAATTGCTAAATGAATCCACGAATCAAAGAATTATACCCAACACACTAAATTTAAAAAATTATCTAACTATTAAACCAGCGCAATTTTCCTATACCTCGGCACAAATTCCCATAATGACAGGTTGCGATAATTTTTGTTCTTATTGCGCCGTCCCCTATACTCGTGATCGAGAAACTTCCCGCTCACAAAAAGAAATAGTTGCTGAAGTAAAAGATTTAATAAGGCAGGGTTATAAAAACATAACCCTGCTTGGGCAAAATGTAAATAGTTATAAACCTAGTTTTATAGACTTAGTTAAAAAAATAGACGCTATATCGGGCGACTATTGGGTTCGTTTTATCTCCAATCATCCTAAAGATTTTTCCGAAAATTTAATTACTTTTTTAAAAAATTCTAAACATTTTGCAAAATACATTCACCTGCCTGTTCAATCTGGTTCAGACAAAATTTTGAAATTAATGAGGCGACCATACAAAATTGCAGAATACATTAAATTAGCGAAAAAAATTAAAAAAAATATCCCAGATATTTGCCTGTCCACCGATATAATTGTTGGCTTCCCAGGAGAAACCAAAGCCGACTTTGAAAAATCATGCGCCTTATTTAAAAAAATTAAATACGACTTGGCTTATATTTCTCAATATTCTCCGCGACCAGGTACAGTCGCTTCTAAACTCCAAAATAATGTTCTCAGAACAGAGAAAAAATTAAGAAAAAAAAAATAAATAATATCTTAACTAAAACCGCCTTAGAACAAAACAATAAACTAGTTGGCAAAACTATTAAAGTCTTGATAGAGCAAAACGTGTCAGATAAAGATTATTCTATCGCCCGAACGTCAACTCTTAAAACCGTTAAAATAAAAAAAGGCACCAAAATTTTGGCGCCGGGTACATTTAGCAATGTAAAAATTACATCAGCCTATTCGTGGAGGCTGGAAGGGAAATAACACCTAGTTATTCAAATACTGTTGCAACAACGAAATGCCAACAAACATTATTATTCCAAAAACTATCAGTATTATCAGTTGGATGACCTTGAACTGAAAATATGTCCACCTTTTCTTTTCTAAGTCTATCTTGAACACTTTTGCCCCTCCAAAAGAATTGTTGAAAAAAAATTATATCACGAATCTATAAGCAATGCAACGATACAAAGTAAGACCCAAACCATAACGACCCTCCTATCGTAAGCTTATTTAGTTTTAAAAGTGCCTCGCTCTCCTTAATTTGCAATATAAAACAATATCTACCATAAATCAACTAAAGAATCCGTGTTACTTAACATGTTAAGTAACACGTTTTTAAATAAAAAAAGGGTTTGCGGTAAACACGCAAAGCCCCAAATATTTTAGTCACTTTTCTTTAAATACCAGCCATGTGATATTACCTTTCTCGTCCTTGCATAAAATGTTTTTAGACGACAGCCTACTAATTTCAATATATTTTCCCCAATAATTCTATTTGTTGTAACTGCCCTTGAATCAATGTTGCCTATCATAGTTCCTGCACCGATTAGAGAAGCCAGTATCAGCAAGCACCCGCTTAGGTACTTTCCAAGATCGACTATAATGATAGATCCAATTAAAAAATGGCAATATGATAGACCCGACCAATATCGACACTGACCCAGTCCAAAAAATTGAATGATAAAGCTAAACTAAACTCTCCATACCTAATCTCCTTTTTTATAAGAACAAATGCAATACAAAAAACTGACCTGCTAGTATCATAGCAGAATAGTTCTTATCTGTCAAGGCATTCATATAACAAAAAAGCCTCACAAATTAATGAGCTTAAAAATACCCTTAAAGTTTATTTAGGCATATTTTCGTACCAAAAAAAGTAGACATTACATTATGCCATTTCCACACACTCCTTTAGGGATTAACTTCTATTAGCAAACATATTGTAAAAATAGGCGATCAAAACCCCACCAATAGCTCCATCTATAAACCCCCAAATACCACCTATTATGCCTCCTACAAAACCTGGCTTAAAACCAATGTATAAAGAAGACATATTATCAACCAACACGGAACCCCAACCAGTTATTGCAACCCAGCCTAGGCAAATCATATAAAGACCCCAAGCAAGACCAAGCCCCATGGCTAAACCTTTTACATCACACTTTTCAATTATCACACCCCCATTTCTTTATCTTTTACGACCTTTTACACAATAAATCCTTTATCTATTTAGTTGAACTAGACAACCAAAGCGCTGAGAGCCCAAGGATAAGAATTGAGATAGCACTAACAAAGATTGACGCATAATTATCTAACAATATATTACTCAATGGCACAAGGGCCGTTCCTAGATTATCAGTTGAAGAAGCATTAGTATCTTTTGTAATGGTTGCAGTTGGTTCATTTTTAATAATAAGTGGCTCTACATACAAAATATCTTCCCCAGTCGTATAGACATCTCTTTCCTTAATGTTAATTACGAAAATAGCATCTGGGTCATAACCACTTGTGATAAATTGCTCATAGGTCATATTCACCCACTGTTTAGTAAAATTATCTCCGTCTTCATCTACTAATAGATATACTCGCGGATCATCTATCGCCCGAACCAAATCAGAAGTTTCAAAATAATTAATTTCATTGCTCGGGACCATTTTAATTTTTTTCCAAGAAAAATGTTTGTAGCTATTAAAAACATTGGGATTAGCTATCACACGCCTGAATCTTTTATCGTTAATATATTTGGCTACATAGACATTGTAATGATCCGGCGTTTTCACTAAATCACCTTCGGAGACTGCGACAGATATCTCTGTAACCTTAGGAATAACTTTTGGCTTTTCAACAATAATTTCCCCAAAGAATATATCGTCAGAAATTATTTTAGAAATTTCACCGAGCTTATTTTTAAATTTTACATAAATTGTTTTTAGGCCCTCACTTGCCTCCGTAATCCACGAAGTCGAAGTAACATAAGGTGCCCAAGTTGTAGCATTGGTAAACAATTTATCTTCGGAGAGCAACATATTGCTAGCATTCTTAGCTTCAATTGATAATGACAGTTTTGTATTGGTTGTATTAGCTTGGCCATTATTTATTTTAATAATAACTGGGATTAACGGTGCAGTGGGAGTCGCGCTAACTGCGTCGGTTGGATCCGACATATTGCCCAAAGCATCTACCGAAGACAATAAATAAGAATAAGACGTCCCATTCTCTAACCCGGAATCAATATATTCCATCTTAGCTAAACTGGTACTAGTTGAGCTAGCGACACTTAAAGTACTAGTAACCGAAGCTAAATATGGATACTCTTCTCCATCACGTCTAAATATATAGAATTGATCAACTGTACTGCTAGCATCCCAAATTAATTTTACTTGCCCCGCGCCAGCTACTGCACTTAAATTAGTTGGTGGCAAGGGCGATATAACCGATCCGCCAGAGTCACTACTCTGGACAATTCTTTTACCAGCCAAAATTGTAGTTTTTGCACTTGCAGAGGTGCTCTGACTTGATTCACCATTACTATTAACGGCCGATATTTTATAATTATATGTCGTGCCTGCACTTAGCCCAGTATCAGTAAAACTTGCCTCGGAGGAAAAACCAATATTAGAGTAGGTTCCAGACGGAGAATCGCTACGATAAATATAATAACTAGTTGCATCTGAAACACTGGGCCAACTAATACTTATCTGCGAATAACTATCAGCACTAACAGTTGGAGCACTAGGCACGCTTGGCAAAGGAAGATATGTAATCACTAGCTTATCAAAATTACTATATATGCCTGATCCAGTATCGTCTTTCTCCGCCCTAACTTCAAAATAATTAACTCCCGCGCTTAACGCTATATCTTGCGACCAAGTAGTTTGTCCGCCAGAAAGCGCAATCGGGGTTTCCGACCAATTAATTAACACATTATTTGCATTGCTATCGACCGTGCCAGACAAAGTTATCGTAGGTTGAGTTGTAGAATAATCACTCCCACCATTTGGCGATGTAATTACTGGAGTACTAAGCGCCGGAATTGAGACATCTTTGTCATACGGCATGTATTCAAAATTCTTATTATAGCCTAAATGAGTATTAATATTATTTATTAATGTAGTTGGATACCCTACAATAAATTTTGACACCCCATTTACAGTAACTGTTTCAGACTTATTTAAATGTGAATAGAATGGACTCATAAGAGCGCTACTGTCACCATAAAGTGGACGCCCGTTACGAAGTAACAAAACAATATCCTCGGATGCTAACTTTACAAATGATTCATACGGATCACTAAAACTGGTTCGTGCTATTAACATATCCGCATCTTTGCCCACTTCAATAGTGCCAATAGTGTTATTGACCTGCATTGCCTTTGCTCCGTTAATTGTAGCCATAGTCATTATCTCTTGATAAGTTAAACTAGGCACAATATCTTTAGCAAACCTTAGCTCATTTAACATATTTACCGAACCACTACTTTGACTGTCTGTCCCCATGGCAACATTAATACCATCATCTAACCAAGTTCTAATGTCTGCCACCGCATCAGTAATAAACCAAACGCTATACGGAACCCATACTATGCTCGCCCCAGCCGACGCAACATCTAAAGCGTCCTGATCATCAAAACCCAGAGCATGCACTAAGACTGTGTTAGGCTTAAGGACATCTCCGTCCTTAAGTGCATCTAGCTCCTGTTTAGTCACTGCGTCAACTCCTTCTTCTACATGTATGAACCACGGGCTTGCCCCAACCCCACCAGTTGCGACTGCATCACCATAGTAATAATCTCTCACGGTTGCAATTGCTAGAGCTAAATCCCAACCACTTGGATCATGATTATTGAAATACACCGAATGAGTATAATAGGCATTAGGTTGCCTAACAGATATAAAAACTTTGTTAGCATTAGTAGTCTGAAAACTATCCACGGCAGTCACACCAGAAAAAATTTGCTTATACGCGCTAAGTATATTTTTATAAAAAGTATCAAAATGTGCTTTTTCTGCCTGAGCCGAAAGATAGCTAGCATGATTGGGTAAATCACTTATCCACGCTTGAGCACTTTCTTTTATAAATCTACGCGTATGAGACATCCAATTTAGATTTATATGGTCATGGGCATTGACCAAGCTTGGATAAACCGTATAGCCAGTTAAATCAATATCCGTATAACCATCGGGCACCGTTGCAGTATGTGGTTGGATACTTGTTATGATTGCACTAGAAATTAACACGTCTTGATTATAAGAATATCCAGTTGGGTTCACCACGGTAAGATTAGAAAGCTTAAAAGAGGAAGACCCGATCGTACTATCAAATAAATCAGTGAAAAAAGTGCTATCTAAAGCAATTTCATTAGCCTCAGACTTTTGTGGCGAAAAAGAGTTGATTAAAAAAACAACCACTACAACCGCTATCAACATGTACAAATAATGAGTAAATTTTTCCATTAGTCTATATTGATTCTACAAAAAAAAACGTATAGCTAGCAAGTGATTTTATGTACATAAATATTAACAAATTGTTATTGCAAACTAGTATATATTTTATGTTGACTATATTGAACACAAAAAACTACTATGTAATTTTTTGTGTTCGAAGTTTTTCTTGAACTCCTGCTATAATTTACCTTTTCCTTTTCCTTGTCTTTCTCTTGGCAGCTTTCTTCTTGGTCTTTCTCTTTTTGGTAGCCTTTTTCTTGACTTTTTTCTTCTTTGCCATTTTAAATCCCCTCCTTTCTATTTTATTAAATTTAATCGACCTTTTTCATTTTTAAAAAAATGTTCTACTAAATTAATTATAAAGCATTGAAATAAAAAAACAACAACAAAAGTTATCCACAGTTATAATTATTCATCATTTTCACAAAAAAATGAATTACAAAAATCCGTTAATCATTATTCCTCATCGCCATCTTCGTCTTCCTCAATCTCGAATGAAATTTTATTTTTTGGCCGTGGAAAAATATAGCTTTACTTGAGTTAAAACAACCATTATTTGTATTACAAACATTATTAAAAATAAATTTTTGAGTCCCCACTGATGAACAATAAAAGTCCCAATAAAAACAGCTATGCCAACAATAATATAAGAACCACTTCCTTCAATTCCCCATTGCAACCCTTCCTTGCCTTTCGTAATATACTTTGCGA
>PFDW01000002.1:0-5317 GCA_002793835.1 Candidatus Portnoybacteria bacterium CG10_big_fil_rev_8_21_14_0_10_36_7
TGCTAGCCCGCCTCTTTCCGCCATCTCTTTTGTCATGTAATTCATCCAAAAATCATCAAATACTTTTACTCCCAATTTAGAAAAAGGACCTAATCCATCTTTGAGCTCTTTTACTTTTACACAAGAACCGATATTTTTCGTGTTTCCGCTTCCTGGTCTATCTTTGGCTATTCGATATTTTTCTTGAACAATAAAATCAAAATCTTTTACAACTGATAAAATTTCTTCCAAATCATCAATTGTATAAACTTTATTTTCATCAATAAGTCCATCTTGTTTTGTGTAAATAGCTCCTAAAATATAATGCTTTGAATATTCGCTGTAAGGAAATGTTATGTTTTTCTTTGATTTTCTTTCTCTGAAATATCCAGTAAAAGCACCTAGTGTAAAACCTGAAACATCGCCATTCCCCTTGCGATAAGTACTTTTTAGATCAAGGGCAATTTTTTCTTTTTTCGGTGTGATAAAAGTAACATCAGGATAATGATTTTGCTCGGCAGAAAATATCATTTCATAGTTATTTTCATCGGCAAATTTTTTCAGTACAGGGAACATCATCAACTCGATGATTTTTGAAATAACCTTTGTATCAACTGAAATAGTGTATATATTTTTTGCAATATCAATAAATCCCTTAACTGACCAATCGCCATTTGGTGTTTCGAGGATGTTTCTAAAATCCTCAGAATGTTTAAGAAGCTGTTTTTGAAAATTGTCTTGATTCATATTCGTCATAATTTAAGTATTTATATTGTATTTCATTTCCCCTAAAATTAAAATCGTTTTCGGAGCGTAGCGGAGAAAACACCTTATATCCCCTCTAAAAATATAAAGACCAAGTACATTATTGTATGTAGCATTTTTTTCTTCGAGTGATTTCATTCCTTTGGTTGGATCCCAATAAATTATTTTTTTCGCATGAGATATATTTGCATTCCAAATACTTGGACAGCCGAGACTGTGTCCGATGAGATATATTTCTGTATAATCATTTTTTATAAAATTAATCACAGTATTGATATCTTTTGCATGTGTGGATATATCGCATTCACTGAGTTGTCGAGCCTGTGGTTTTGATGTATAGAGATTGAAACGTAGTGTATCATATCCTTTTGGACAGAAAAATTTTACTGCATTGAAATAATGATGTTCATTTTGTGATCCCGTCAAACCATGTACAAAAATAATAAGTTTATTTTTTTTGCTTTCATGCGAATTGAGTGTCGCGTAAATAATATGATTATCATTTGTGGGGATTTTGATAGATGTTTCCATAGAATATTTGTTACATGATACATGCTATGTGTTACGTGACCAATGATTTCAGATATTTCCCTGTTATACTTTTTTTTGTTGTTATAATATCACGGGGTGTTCCTTCGGCTACGACTTCACCACCACGTTTACCACCTTCTGGACCAAGATCAATAATCCAATCACTACATTTTATAATATCAAGATTATGTTCGATGACGAGGACAGTGTTACCTTTGTCAACAAGCTGATTTAAGACATGTAATAATTTTTTTATATCTTCAAAATGAAGACCAGTACTTGGTTCATCGAGGATATAGAGTGTTTTACCAGTCGAGCGACGAGATAATTCGGTTGCGAGTTTTATACGTTGGGCTTCACCACCAGATAGAGTTGTTGCAGGTTGACCGAGCTGGAGATAACCAAGTCCGACATTGCGGAGGACTTGTAATTTTTCAGTAATATTTTTTTTGCCCATGAAAAATAAAAATGCTTCTTCTATAGTCATAGCAAGTACTTCGGCAATATTTTTTTCTTTATAATGAATTTCCAAAACATGTGCAGTATATCGTGTACCATTACATTCACTACATTCGGTATATACATCATTTAAAAAATGCATAGGAATAGTCATATATCCTTCACCACTACATGCTTCACAGCGTCCATCTCCTTTTACATTAAAACTAAAAGTACCAGCACTATAGCCACGTATTTTTGCTTCAGGAAGCTCGGCGTAGAGATCGCGTATGAGCGTGAATACACCAGTATATGTTGCAGGATTGCTACGTGGTGTGCGACCGATAGGAGTTTGGTCTATTGCGATGATTTTGTCGATATTGCTGAGACCTTTTATACGTTTATGTGCGCCTGGTTCTGCTTTTGCACGATAGAATTTTTTTGCCAATGCTTTGCTCAATATATCCAATATCAATGTTGATTTTCCTGAACCTGATACACCACTAATTGATACGAGTAATCCGAGTGGGATTGCAACATCGATGTTTTTGAGATTGTGTGCTTTTGCTCCTTCTATATGGATATATTTTCCATTTCCTGTACGAATTTTTTTTGGTGCGATGATACGTTCTGTGCCATTGAGATAGCGACCGGTCAAAGATGTGTTTGTTTTTTTGACTGCCTGTGGTGTCCCTGATGCCATGATTTCGCCACCATATTCACCTGCACCTGGTCCGATATCGATGAGATAATCGGCTGCTTTCATAATAGCATGATCATGTTCGACGACGATGACCGTATTGCCCATATCGCGAAGTGATTTCAATGTATCGATGAGATGATCATTATCTTTTGCATGAAGACCAATGGATGGTTCATCGAGAATATAGATAAGACCTGATAAACCAGCAGACAATTGGGTCGAGAGACGGACACGCTGGGCTTCTCCACCTGAGAGTGTATAGAGTGGTCTATCGAGTGTGATATATGACAATCCGACGCGAGACATGTGTATGATGCGACGATTGATTTCTTTTGCGATAGGTGTGATGATTTGTTGTTCTTGATTAGATAATGAATGAAAAAAATCACTTGATTTTTTTTCTATACCATAAAAAAAATGTTGTATGTCTTCGATACTCATTTCGACCATATCAGCAATAGACAGATCAGTAATCTTTATATGCAAGCTATCTTGCTTGAGTCGTTTGCCATGACAAATACTACAAATTTTTTCACGCATGTATACTTCCATTTCTTTTTTGAGATAATCTGATTTTGTCTCTACATAGCGTGCCGTGAGATGTGGTATGACACCTTCATATTGCAGTGTTTTTGATCCGAGTATATATTGTTCACCATCAGTACCATAGAGAATACTATTGATAGATGTTTGAGACAATTCTTCTAGTGGTGTATGAATAGAAAAATCATGTGTTTCTGCGACTTTGGTCAATAATTCGATATAGTGATTACTATTGCCAGCAAGACGCATCCAAGGTTGGATTGCCCCTTCGGCAATTGTTAGTTTTTGGTTTGGGACGATGAGTTCAGGATCGATTTCGAGTGTTTTTCCAAGACCAGTACAACGTGGACATGCACCATGAGGACTATTGAATGAAAATGATCGTGATTCTATTGTTGCAAATACGCGATGACAGCGTGGGCATGATGGAATAGATGAATAATGTTCTTCTGTGTCACTGTGTTCATCGTATAGTGTTATACGACCATTTGAGAGATCGAGTGCGGTTTCTATTTCTTTTATAATATCAGTGGATATTATATCCTGTGCTTTACCAAGTATAATATCTATGTCATAGAGATATTGTAGATTGAAATTATATTTTTTCAATTGTTTAATATGTGTTTCAACACCATTGATACGTATGTGCGGGTAGCCTGTTTTTTCGAGTTTGCGACGAATATTTTTTAGATCGACTTGTTCTCGTTTTATGATAGGGGACAAAAGTATAAGTTCTTTGTTTTTTTTCATTGCATTGCGTGCACGTTCAATAATATACTTGTTACTATGCATAGGGATTTTTTCATGACAGTCAGGACAATATTGTATACCAATACGTGCAAACAGTAGCCGAAGATAATCATATAGTTCTGTGGTAGTACCGACTGTTGAGCGAGGATTTTGTGTGGTATTTCTTTGGTGTATAGCGATTGTTGGAGAGAGACCTTGCATTTCATCAACATCTGGTTTGTCTTGCATATCCATAAATTGTCGTGCGTATGCATTGAGACTTTCGGCATAGCGACGTTGTCCTTCGGCATAGATAGTATCAAATGCCAAAGAGGACTTTCCTGATCCGGAAAGTCCTGTGATGACGATGAGTTTATTTTTTGGAATATCGAGTGAAATGTTTTTGAGATTGTGCACTCGTGCATTCTTTATGTGTATGTTTTGCATAATGTTTATTTGTATTAACTATTTTACAGTATTTGGATCAAAATTGAGTATATAATAATTTTTATAATTATTACTGTTTGGTTCGTTTGGTATAGATAATTTGAATAGTCCTGGTTCTATTACACCATTTCCATATGCTCGTGAAGTGAGTATATTTGAATTTTCTGACTCTCGATATACTAAAATAGGTTTATCAGTCATTGTCCATTGTGTGTTAATCTTATATATGATAAAAAAGCCATATGCCGGGTTGTTTTTGCAATTAACTACCACATCTTTTGATACATTTGCGAATTGATAGATAAATTCATCAAATCCTGGTTTTTTGACCCGAGTGATAATAGTTTTTTTTATAAATGTTGTTCCAGTTTTTAATGTTGTTTTAATTGTTCCACATACAGGGATAATTTGTATCTCATTGTCCGGTTTATCACTTTTCCATTTATCACTAATCCATATATCGTCATCACTTTCCTCAATAGTTCCAGCAAGATTTTTTGAGAACATATTAATTATATTTTCACTTTGACTATCTACTTTTGCATGTACAATTATTTCTCCACCCCAACAATGACCGTAGTGTTTTATATCCTTTTCAAACATTTCAAAAAATCCACTACCGGCTCCCTCTATGTCAAACGGTACACAAATTGGTTTTTTCATATCTGTACATTGATAACCCGAACATGTATTTGTTCCTGAACCATTTACAAAATATTCGCTTCCACATTTTAGACTGTCTGTTCCAGCTACTTTAAAATCACTTTGTTTGAGTTTACTCAGTAATGTTTTTTTTTGTTGTTCAGTAATTTTTAATACAGTTTTGGTTTCATACGCAAGAGCTAAAGATGAACTCGCACTATTTTGTAGGACTGTTTTACAAGAATTTCCTGGTAATTTTGTACTATTTATGAGCCATACATCTGGTAGGCGAAGATTGACGAGATAGGGATTCACTGTATTTAATACAGTATACGATGTCGCCATGAGGACAAGTCCGATAATAGCACCACTAATACGTTTTTGTGCTTTGCCAATGGTATCTTGGTTGCCACCTGAGAGAATCCACATGAGTCCGGAAATAATCATCATAACAACAGCAACAATAGATCCTATCATGAAACCATATTTGTAAATGAATTGTATAAATTCACCAATGTTGGCAAATTTTTTTTTACCATC
>PFDW01000002.1:5368-6571 GCA_002793835.1 Candidatus Portnoybacteria bacterium CG10_big_fil_rev_8_21_14_0_10_36_7
ATCATCTTTTTTTGTCGATTGTGGAAGACCAGAGCACGCTGTCTTGGCATCAGTTTTATTATAAAATGCATCGTCTGCTTCAGTAGAACTCAACCCCCAGACTCCCTTTACATAATTTACACAATCAATCCGTTTCCAACAACGTTGGTCTGTTTGTGCTTGAGCCATGTGTGGGAGCAATAATAATGATATGACGATGATGGATAAGAGGATTTTTTTCATAGTAATAATTAACCTAGGTTAGAAAAAAAGATGTTGTTTGTAGGATCTGATGCAGAAGATTTGTGAATTTAATATAATATATTGAGATATATTATATTAATATTTCAATAATATTTTTACACATGTTCATACATGTATTTGTTCCAACGTATCACTTTTTTAGATATGACAACAATAATGTATCCCAGTTTTTTTGTGATAATACGCCTTCGACAATGGTACCATTTATGAGCATAGTAGGTGTACCACGCACGCCGACACGTGCAGCGTCATTCATATCTTCTTGTATGTCATTGAGATATTTTTTTGTGGTAAAACAATTGTTAAATTGTGAAGAATTCAGTTTTAATAATGTTGCTGTTTCAAATAATGCGTGTTCTCCTAATTGTTTTGTTTCAAAAAGTCTATCGTGGAATTCCCAAAATTTTTGTTGTTCAGCTGCACAGCTACTCGCGAGTGCTGCATTGAGTGATTGAGGGTGTAGGTCAGTCAATGGTGTGTGTTTGAAAACAATGTTGATTGCTGGACCATATTGATCGCGTATATATGAAAATACAGGATATTGTGCTTGGCAATATGGACATTCAAAATCTATAAATACAATAATAGTAATTGGTGCTTGAGGATTACCAATCTGAGGATTATGTGTATGGATAATTTCTCTGTATTGTGGAAAATCAGACGGTGCTTCTTTGTCTATTCCTTTGCTAAATTGATCGCTATATTGGAGCTGGATACGTGCTCGAATTTCTGGATCACCATATTTGAATTGCCAGAGATAATATAGTGTATAGCCAGCAAAAATAATAAGCCCAATCACGAGAATAGTGACGAGGATTTTGATAGCAATAGTACCGCGTGTGTGTGTCATATAAAAAATAAATACATAATGTTGATAGTATAGCATATTTTTCTATTTGTCAACAGTGCCGTAGTATTCTATCTAAAAATGCGACATAGTGTATAATTATTGGGTCTTAC
>PFDW01000043.1 GCA_002793835.1 Candidatus Portnoybacteria bacterium CG10_big_fil_rev_8_21_14_0_10_36_7
CGAGTAAATATTTGTATTTAAAAAACGTTCATAATTTCCTATATCTTGATCGCATTCTAAGCCGTCTTCTGTCACAAAAACCTCTCCATGCTCGGTGGGGTTCATTGTCCCTGCATCAACATTAATATAAGGGTCTATTTTAATAGCCGTGACTTTAAAACCACGGCTTTGTATTATTTTACCGATAGATGCAGTCGCAATGCCTTTGCCTATACCTGACATTACCCCTCCAGCAACAAATATGTATTTTGTGCTCATTTGTCCAGTGGAATAATCACAATTTTTATTTTGGCTTCTAGGTTATGAGGAAATTTCATAGTAACATCATGCTCTCCTGTCTCTTTAATGTGTTCATCTATCTTAAAATCATGCTTCTTTATACTAAATCCAATTTTTTTAAGCTCTTGGGCAATTTTGGCGTTATTAATTGAGCCATACAGTTTGCCTTCAGTACTAGCTTTTGCGGATATTCCCAACTCTTGACCATCAATGTTCTGAGCCAGTGTTTGGTATTTCTCTAGCTCTAGTTCGGCTTGCTTGGCTTGCTTCTCTTTCATCTTTAATACGGATTTAATCGTATCTTCAGTCGCTACCATGGCTAGCCTTTTTTTAATCAAAAAATTACGTCCATAACCGTCAGCGACATCCTTGATGTCATTCTTTTTACCAATATTTATTACGTCTTTGAGTAATATTACTTTCATTCTATTTATTTTACAATAGTTTTTATGAATTCTAAAGCTTTGTCTATTTGAGGGTCATTATTCTCCTCAATGTCAGTGTCAGTAAGCTTAACTTCAATATCTGGAATTAACCCCTCATCACTTATAGATTTACCTGATGGTGTAAGCCATTTAGCGATTGTAATTTTTAAGGATGAAGTATCGTTTAATTGAAATAATTGTTGAACTGAACCTTTCCCAAAAGTTTTTTCTCCAATTAGTTTAATGTTTTTTTGGTCCCTCAATGCCCCAGCAAGAATTTCAGCTGCAGAAGCACTGCCTTGATTGGTCAGTACAACTGTCGGTATATTTGCAAATTCGCCATACCCTTTGCTAACAAATTGATCTTCGCGTCCGTCAGTATAAGATTCTTTAACAACAAGAGCATTTTTATCTAAAAAATGACTTGCAATTTCCACGGAACTTTCTAAATATCCACCTGGATTATTTCTTAAATCAAGGATAACCCCCTTTACTTTAGCTTTTACAATTTGTTGTATTGCTTTATTAAATTCAAAAGTTGAATTTTCAGTGAAATGATACAGACGCAAAATGGCAATATCTCCATCTTTAAAATCAACCTTTACAATTGGTATTTGTATGGTATTACGCGTTATTGGAAAATCTTTTGTCGAGTTCCACCCTTCACGTAGAATTGCTAATGTAACAACTGTGTTTCCCTTGCCTCGTATTAAACTAACGGCTTCATCAATAGTCATATCAATAGTTGATTTGTCATCAATTTTCGTAATGATGTCTCCCGCCATAATTCCTGCTTTTTTGGCTGGAGTTCCTTCGAGTGGTGCAACAATTACAAGGTTATTCTTTCTAATACCGATTTCCGCCCCAATTCCGTCGAAAGAGCCTGAAATATCATCACTGAAGCGCTTATTGTCAGCCGGAGGCATAAACGTCGTGTATGGGTCTCCTAGAGATTGTGTGAGCCCTTTAATGGCACCATACATCATTTCTCTTGCATTTAACTTGGATTTATCAATATAATTTTGGTCTAATCTCTTCCATGCATCCCAAAATATATTAAAATCTGCATTATTTTTATCGGATGCAGTATTAATTGCAGTTGCGGGTGCTTGTGTTTCATTGTTGTAATTATAAATTGTTGGAACAGGTTGCCGTTGTCCAAAATAATAGCCAGTTCCGAAGAACAGTATTAAAAATATCGAGATAACAACATAATTACGAGATGATTTAATTGAGAGTATTTGCATTTTATTTATTTATGTTTTCTATGTTTCCAAAAAAATTTTATTGCACTAAGGACATGAACTCTGGAGTATTTATTGAAAAAAAGGTCTAACACGTTGCCTCGCTTGTAGCTTATTCTTATATGATAATGATACATTTTTGCATCAGGAAAGTAAAAGACTTTAAAGTCTTTGTCTTTAAATCTTTTACACCAATCGACATCTTCAAAGTACATAAAAAAATTTTCGTCTAAGACTCCTACTTTTTCTAATGCATCTGCACGTGTTAGAAACGCAGAGCCCTGAATCCAATCTACTTCATATGGTCCCGTGTTATCTTTGCTGAGAGGTTTATCGGAAATAAGAAATCTGGCTATATTTTTTTTACCAGCGGGTAATTTACCTAATAATGTTCTTCGGTATATTGCGGTCATCGGAGTATAGAATCTGAATCGCGAGTGCTGTATGGTGCCATCAAAATTAATCAATTGTGGTCCTAGTGCGCCAATGTCATTGTGATTATCAAGATAATCTAGCATTTTTTGGATAGCATTTTCGCTGGTGATAACATCAGCATTTACAATAAAAATGTATTTTCCTTTTGATCTGAGAATCGCTCTATTGGCTATTTTTGCATACCCCAAATTATTTGTTGATTGCAAAAAAAAGACTTTAGGAAATTTTTCTTTTATCTCTTGTTGGACTTCGTCTTGCGATTCACTATCGGCTATAAAAATTTCGTATTCAACATTGTTAAGTGTATCCTCTAATGATTTTAGGCATAGCTTTAATAACTCTGGTGTTTGATGGTGTGTAATTATTATTGAAAGCTTCATTTTTGAGTAAAAATATTTTTTATTACTTTATGAATTTTATCATAGTTATCGCCTACCGGTAGCAAATGATATGCTCCAGTAGTAGTTTCATATAATAGTCCTTCTGACGTTGTATCAAACACTTTTTTTGAAAAATTTTTTAAATTAATTGAAGGCGTTATGGCGATTAAGGAGGTAATTTCATTTCCGTTCATAGTTGTATGAACATTATCTCCGATGGAGTCAAGTAAATCAGATATTTTTTTAGGATTAGTTATAAAACCTAAGGACATAGATTTTTTTATTATTGAGCTTAAGACATCTTGTTGCCTGTGCATCCTATCAAAATCGCTTGTTGAATATCGAGAGCGCACATAATACAAGGCCGTTTCTCCATCAAGGTGATTGATGCCTTCAGGTAAATCAATAATTTGTTCACCGGCAAACTGGGTTTCTTCTTTAAACGGCTTTGCTAGGTCTACATCAATGCCTCCCATAATATCAACAATATCTTTAAATGCATCGAAATTCACCACGATAACGTCGTCTATGTATATTCCAGAGATATCTTCAAACACACTCTTGGCATAAAGTATGCCTCCCGCAACCCCCTGCTTGCTAAACCCTTCCGCGTAGGCAAAGTTTATACGTTCTTTCTTATCATAGGTTGGAATGTCGACATATAAGTCTCGTGGAATAGAAATAAGAGCAGTTCGGCCAGTATTTTTTTCTATGCTTACAATTAAATTAACGTCAGATAGCAACCCACCATTTGGGTCAGCTTGGCCCCTAATGCCTAATATTAGGATATTTAGTCTATTTGGGTCGTCTATCGGAGAAGCCTTTGCGGTAGGAATCGGCTTCTTAATAGAATCTAAATCAATAAATATTTTGTTGAAAACGTAACCTGTTTTTGTTGTGAGTGAAAAGATAGTTAGCAGTATGAACGCCGAAAATATTATTATTAATAAATAAAATCTCCCACGCTTTCTTTTGGGTTTTAAGTGAGGATTGTTTATCGATTGTGAAGATAAATTATTAAAATTTGAATTCATACGTATTAAATTATCCAGCGTTCTAGTCCATCACTTGAGATTTTAATTCGTTGCATTAAGGAGTGTCTCTTCCTAAGTATAGATGGAAATTTCTTAATGATTCCCCAAAATGCTGAAATGCTTGTAGGCTCTAATAATATAATATACATCATAAGCTGGGCTTGGCGCAAGAAAATGCTAATAAAGTGTTTTTTTAGGCTAGCCCATGGAAGATTTTTGACATATGTTAATATAATATTTTGAAAATCTAGCCTTCTCTTGTTAGTCGGAACACTCTTACGTAATCTTATAAAATCAAATTTATTTGAGCTGATTCTTTTAGTCGTTTTTCGATCATGCCAAGATATAACATCTGGTGAATAATAATTTAACCAGCCAAGATTAGTTAGTCGCCAGCCTAGGTCAATATCTTCTGCCATCCAAACAAAATCTTCATCGAATAGCTCGCCGTTAATTAGTGCATCGTCAAGTGCTTTTTTTCTGAAAAAAGGTGATGCACCTTCGTATGAGAACATTTGTCCTTCTGCAAATTGGTTTGTATCAGTATCGCCATGTCCCCTATTTATAATTCTCCCATTTTTATAAATCAAAAAACCCGTAGTGTCTATGGTTGTCGATTTAGTAACGGTGCTGTTTTTGAGATCAAATTTAAGTATTTTTGGCTGTAGTACACCAATTTTTGTATTTATTTCACATTTGTTAACCGCATTTTCAATAAATTTACTATCTAAAATAACATCCGCACACACTAGAACTATATATTTCCCGTGGCATTCTTTCATGGCCCTATTAAATGCGGGACCTACAAAATGATTGACTTTACTATTGATAATTTTCGCTCCAGGCATTATTTTTTTTGCGATTGGGATTGTGTCATCACTACTGGAATTATTATAGATAATAGTTTCAATATTGCTATAAGTTTGACTTAAAATAGATTCAACACATATTTTTATGTAAAGATTTGAATCTTTGACAGGAATTATTATTGAGACAAGTGGATAGTTATTTTGCATAAGTTTTTTTTGTTAATCCCGCAGTAATACCGGTAAAAAGCATAAATGCCAAGAAGGCTCTTTCGTCAAGTAAGGCGGCATCTGTAAGACTGTAAAAATATATCCATAGAAGCATAGCCGAAAAGTAAAACCCAAATATTTTAAATGTGTCATTTTGGCTAGACATAAGTTCTTTAGCTTGTTTGTAAAAAAGAAAGCAAAGCCAAATAAATAGTAAACCGCCAAGCATCCCTATCTCAGCAATCATTGTCAGATATAAATTGTGCGCAGATGAGCCAGCTTTGGCTAAAGCAACATTTTGGTTTAGTGCAACAGGGTAATTACCAATACCAACACCTAGAAATGGGTTTTTCGTGATAGAAATAAATGTGGAGCGCCAAATTGCAATTCTGCCCATGTTTGATGTCTCATTGAGGTCGCCAATAGAAAAAAGTCGGCTGATAAAAGCCGTGGTGTGATTGGATGAACTAGTCTTGAATTGAGGAAGTGATGTAATTGAGTAAGTAGCGATAAAAATTAATAAAAAAATTATTGCAGAACTAATTAATACAGAAGGTATTATTTTTGGAACGAGCAATTTATTTTTATAATAAATACCAAAAATAATTGGTGCCAGTAATGCCAGCCAAATACCTCGAGTTTGTGAAAGTATTATAAGCGCAGCAATTAGAAGAAATAGCAAGAATAAAGGTTTTAACTCCTTGTCGTGTTTTTTTATTGAAGTCAGTAATCTGTTGGATAAATCTGCTATTTTAGAAGTAAATAAGTAATAAATTGAAATTAGTGAAAAAATAAGGTAAATTGGCATAGAATGGGAATCTGGGAATATCGAAAATACTCTTAATTTAAGGTTGTTTCCAGAATAGCTGTACCATGTGTTGGCTTGATATGCTATGTCTGACCAATTTTGACCGAATAAAGCTAAATCTATCTGCTTTGCCCATAGATAGTGGAATGTACTAAAATCAAGAGTTAAGGCTCCCATGAGCTGTAAAAGCCCTATCATGGCAACTGCAACGGCTCCAACTAAAAAACTTTTCATTAACTTAATTGCGAAATTGATATCCGAACTAGTTGATGATTTTACCAATGCATAAGCCATGGCAAGGTTGATAAAATAAATAATTCTTTTACCTGCAACAATTAAATCGAAAGCTTTGGCAAAAGAAATAATCGAAATTATTAATATTAAAAAAGATACAAATTCAATTCGATTATTCTTAAAATAAGTTTTAACTTTAGAAAGCGTAATACTCTCTTTTAAATTTATTCTTGTAATGAACCATTTAATAAAAATGACGATAATAACAATACGCCAAGTATTGAAGTTGTCAAATAAATTTGTAATTGGAAGAGCAATAAAAAAGGGAACAGATGAAAAAAATAATGTTAATGCTTCTTTAGCGCTAGTTAAGGCATAAATAATCAATATCGCTAGTGATATAAAACTTATTTCTCGTGGCAAAAAACCAACCGCAATGAGTATTACGGTTATTAAGTTTATAAAAAAAATTGTTTGAGTATATCTATTCTCGAATAACTTCATTTACGATTATTTTATCATTCTATGGTCAGTTCTTCAAGTAATTCATGAAATTCCTTTCCTTTGTCAAACCAAGAAAATTTATTTATATGAGCTTGCCCCTTTTTAACAATCTCACCTCTAAGTGATT
>PFDW01000065.1 GCA_002793835.1 Candidatus Portnoybacteria bacterium CG10_big_fil_rev_8_21_14_0_10_36_7
GACCAGAATTTAAAAATTTATTGTTATAAACAAATGTAAATCCATCGCTGTTAATTCTAATAGCGTCTTTAATATTATTTTCAAACGTATTATTTCTAATAATAAGTGGATTGCCAATTATTCCATAGCTGGTAACAGTCTCCTGTTCAGCTTTAAATAAATTGTTCTGTATAACAATCCCTTTAGGTTTTTGGTTGGTCTCAACTTGAAGCATAGCACTTGGTGATGCATCAATAAATCTAAAACCATCGACTATATAATAATCATGCTTGAGAGTCAGCCCTCTTCCCCCCGTTCCTAAGACGGGTTGCGATTCATAGTCCCAATTAGACAATTTATTGGCTGCGATTACTAAAATAGGAAAATTAGGCAAGGCATCTTTCACACTAGCGCCATGATCGTAAGTACCCTGGTGAACAATAATTCTAGTGCCCGCTTGAGCTAAATCAAATGCTTTTTGAGTAGTTGCTAGTGGCGCCGTGACAGTACCACTATTTGTATCTACTCCACTCACCGCATTAACATGCAAATCATTTTTCCATGAAATAGCATTAATATCATCTAATCTATTTGTTCTTGCGCCAGCAGTATTAGTGTTGCTAAATCCTTGTTCAATTCTAATACTCCCTGGCATGGCCGGTAACATATTATATTTAAAATTTGCCATAATACCATTAACGATTCCATTGAACCATCCGCCTCTATGTGACTGAAATCCGCATTGGCAATCAGTTCCTACCGCCTGATAAGGGTACACGTAAGGACCCGCAGCATCGGCAAGGCGAGGAACAAATAACGAAAAATCAGCTAACGAAATACTAAAATTTTTATTCCCCGTGAAAATAGTCGCCAAAACAAAACAAAACAAAATTGCCTTTATTATTTTATTCTTTTTCATTACAGATATAATATCAATTTTATAAAAATTATACAATAATGCTCCTTAATAATATTAATAAAAAAATGCCATGCTTTACGTATGGCCTCACAAATTAATTATTTTTCTTTAGGTTTTATTACAAAATTCTTAACCACGTGGTACTCGCTTCCCTAAAGGCAAAATTCTACATCACTTGTTATTTCTTCAGTCAAAGATTCTAATAATTTAAATATCTTTTCTTCGCCATCTTCGGATAACAAATAATAATTTTCCCCGATGTTTTACCAATTTATAGCGAACCTTATTATTTGCTGTTAGATTTTCCCGCAACACTCCTTCGCCCATTGTTAAACCAACTGCAAACCAGAATCTGGATAGTATAAAACAAACAATCGCCGTCAACAATATTTGCACCCATTTCTTCCCACAAACCCAAGCGCACAGGATGAATAAACCGAACACTATTAACGAAAAAATAACTAAGTTAGTCACTCAAATCATCCTTATATTAAGTTTATCTATCAAATAACTAAATTTAGAATAGCATATAAATACGATGCTGTCAAGCCCATGGTGCACCATGCGCAAACCCTGCTAGTTGACAATCTAAAATAGATATGCTATAATAAATTTATAGTACATTAACACCTTACATGGAGGAACGTTATGAAAAAGTTTCTAGTTGTAACTTTGGTTATGTGTGCATTAGTTGCAGTTCCACAACAAGCTCGGTCTCAAGGATTTCTTTTTGGCTTCCTCTCAGGAAGCGCCTTTTCTGACGGCGACAGTGTCAATACGACACAATCGTCAAACATTATTTATTCGTCAGAAAAATCTTCAAAAGTAATTGACCCTGTTGCGGTAAAAATGAGTGCAGTTACAAAGAATTTTGGCACTTGAGGAGGAGACACTAGAACGAATAATATTCGCCAAATGTTTGGCGAATCATTGAGTGCTAGCGAGGCAATAACCAATCTCGAGATATTACAAGTAGCCCGCATCTTTGGGTCTTCAGACCCAAAGATGCCACACTATTCTTTTCCTATACGGAGAATAATAATATAAAAACAGAATAATAAAGCAAAATCAAAAGCCAGAACATAATTCTGGCTTTTTTTCTTATATATTATTTACTAAATTCTTAGACAGCAACTTTTTCTGCGATAGTCCACTCAAGAGTGCAAACCATATCATCTTATCCTGTTGTGACGACAAATGATTTTCCATCGGTAAGAAGTTTTTCAACAAATGGACGCATAAGTTCATCGTCCATAATAACATCTTCTTTAATATCTATGTCGGGTTTTTTCTGTCCTTGTAACAAGAACCATAAACTTTTCTCCCGTCCCAAAGTATTAATGATACTACAATAGGTCCGAGATGCTTTGGATCAAAAGATCCAGCTCATATAGCGTCTAGTAATACTGCTTTATTCCCAGCATTTCTTACCATTAAAAAGCCTCCTTATATTAAATTTGAGTTTTGAAATAACTAAAAACAGAATAACAAACAAACGATATTCTGTCAATACAGTAGCCCACTTGCGACGGTTTTGGAACCCCATTATAGCTGTAATATGTAGATGATAGGAATTTAGAAGGTCGGTGGATAAGGGGCTGTTGGGTAGTAGTATTAATAGTGCCTTTGGTTAGTGGAAATAAAATAGACCTGTGATTGCTCACAGGCCATAGTTCTAACTTTTCCCTACAAGGGCTTTACGGAAATCCAATATACCCAGGATTAATAATTTTTATTCTGAATCCCTTACCACTCATATCAATAAAATTACCAATAAATACAGCTCCTTTTTCACTTATATTTTCTGGTACTTTATATACCAGAAATCCTCCCCCTTCTTGAATTAAATCAAAGTTATCGTAACCGTTAATTTTAAATTCAACCTTATCCCCTGCAGACTGTAATCCTTCCGCTCTAAATATGTTTTTAGAAACTATTAAAGACCAATGATCTCCCAACCTTAATATTTCAGCACCCCCTGCTGGATTGATCATCTCATAAAATATCTGATTAAGCGTACTTAATTCTAAACGAGTCTTCGATAAATCATTTTCCAAAGTTATTCTTATGGGATTAGTCATTAATAAACTAGTAAGCATACCCACAACAAAGACTATAGCCAAAAATAATAAGAAAAAAGCGCCTACTACTTTTGATGGAACTCCTAGTATTTCTGATTTTTCACTCATAAATCATCCTTCCATTTAATAGTATTTATATATTAAATAACTAAAAACAGCATAGCATATAAATACTATGATGTCAATACAGTAGCCCTACGGGGAATCGAACCCCGATTATCGGCTTGAAAAGCCGGTGTCCTAACCGTTAGACGATAGGGCCATAAAGCATTCAAAAACTACTACTAAAATACCAAAATAATGGCAAAAAAACAAGGTCCCGAATTAATTCGGGACCATAAATACATTTATTAACTATATAACATCTCCGACTCAATGGCCTAAACTGCTGAGTCAATCTCCTCAAGAATTTTTCTTACTGCGCCCACTGGCCCCCCAATGTTCGCCGGCGGATTTGTTATCGGCCGACCAATGACTAGATAATCAACGCCAGCTTTTATCGCCTCAGCTGGAGTTGCAAATCTTTTTTGATCTCCAACCTCTGCCCATTCCGGACGAATACCTGGGGTAATAATTTTAAACTCCAGCCCGCAACAACGTCTTATTGCTTTTATTTCTCCTGGTGAAGCGACCACTCCATCCAGCCCACATTCCTGAGCCAAACGAGCAAGATGCCTTACTTAAAAACTCTCGATACACCGCTTTTCCATCAACTGCAATTCTTCCGTATCACTGATATTAGCCTCGTCATAAATGCCCATTTCAACCAGATCAATATACGAAAGACTAGTTAACATGGTCACACCAATAACCAGAGGCCTATTTGAAGCCTTGATTACTCCTTCATTAACCATCTGGTCAATCTTTGCTTTTGTATCAAACATTGCTTTGCTACCAGACAAACAATGTACGTTAAACATTTTTATACCAAATTGAGAAATTTGCTCCGCCACTGCAACGATTGTATTTGGAATATCATGAAATTTTGTATCCATAAAGATACAATGTTTATTTTTCGATACTTCGTCGAAAATCCGGAAAAATTGTCTCCTGTCCCGCAACGCATATGCTGAATCATTACTTTTTGATGCAAGTAATACCAAGAAAGAATGGAAAACAAATTCCAGTCCAATCTTAAACATCCCAACATGCGGTAAGAGCTTCTCCACAAGCTTGCCAGCTTTTTTGATATCGCTCACATCCAAAGCAACTATTATCCTATCTTTCGCCTGTATATTTATCTCTCCTCTTAATAAATTGTTAAGGGCCAAATTTATCTAACTTTACAATATTATACAAATAAGTCAAGTAACAAGGCCCCGCGTTTACTTGCGGGACTGGCTGTTACTTAATGCATCATCTTTTATAAACTGGCTTGCTTCCAAACGATGGTAATTCTTAATGTTAGAATAAGACACATTAATCTCCACGCCCGCCAGATCAAATCTATCCACCATTTTTGCAATATATTCCATTTCCTTAATGTCTTGAGCGAAAACCGATAAAACCAACGGATTATTTTCACGACTTACATAGGGGCCAACTGCTTTAGCCCACCACTCAATACCTTTGCTTCGAGAGCTGTTAAAATGAATAACGCCACCATTTAATAAACAAACACCACTAAAAAACTTTTTTACAGAACAATTTTTTGACTCAGAAAATCTTGTGACTGTTTCTGCAAATACCGTAAACCAAGACGACTTAATTATACCGCAGGCTATTAAAGGCTTTTGCCACCACCAGCCTTTCCCATCGTAACCCAAAGCGCCACTGGTTATTGCATATTCTATAATATGCCCATTGAGTAGCTAAATCACACTAACCACCTTCTTTCAATTATTAAAGTTCCAACTGGAATTTACCATTTTTTTGCAATAAGTCAACAAATAAGGTATTTTAAATACAATGAAGATTTTAGCCATTGAAACTTCTTGCGATGACACGGGAATTGCCATTTTGGATATAGATGACAAGGGATTTTCGATTTTAACAAATTTAATTTCTTCGCAAATCGCAATACACGCACCTTGGGGTGGGGTTGTCCCCTCTCTAGCTAAGCGAGAACACCAAAAAAGTTTAGTGCCACTTTTAACAGAAGCCTTCGAACAATCTAATTTAATTAACAAATCAAAAGTTTCAATATCATCCGATAAGGTCTCAACCCTAGATAATATTCTTGAACGCGAAACAGAATTATACCCACAATTACTAGATTTCATTTCAAAATATGCCACACCAGACATTGACGCCATAGCCGTCACCCAAGGGCCTGGGCTTGAACCAGCTCTTTGGGTCGGCGTTAATTTTGCTCGAGCCTTAGCTTTTGCTTGGGGCAAGCCCCTAATTGCAGTGAGTCATTTAGAAGGACATGTCTTTGCATCTCTGGCTAAAAAAATTCAAACGCAAGGATTTAACTTAGACATATTCCCTGCCATAAATTTATTAGTTTCCGGTGGACATACTCAACTAATTTTAATAAAGAATTTTGCTGATTACGAATTACTTGGCGAAACATTAGATGACGCCGCCGGAGAATCCTTTGATAAAGTTGCCAAACTTTTAGGGCTTCCCTACCCAGGAGGTCCAGAAATTTCCAAGTTAGCCAAGCTAGGGAATCCGCACGCATTTGATTTTCCGCGTCCGATGCTACAACACAAAAATTATGAGTTCTCTTTCTCGGGTTTAAAAACTGCAGTACTTTATACAATAAAAAAAATTCTTAAGATTACAGACAGTATCAAGCAAGATATTTCAGCATCTTTTGAAAATTCAGCCATAGAAGTATTAGTTAAAAAAACAATTCGAACAACCGACGAATTTAATGTTAAAACTGTTATGATTTCTGGAGGAGTTGCAGCTAATGAGAAACTTCGATTAGACCTTGCTAAGGCCTTAAAAGAAAAAAATGCAGAAATTGAATTTTTATCACCTGACCAAAATCTCTGTACCGACAACGCTTTAATGATTGCCTTGGTTGGATACTTAAAATATAAAAACGGAAAATTATCTAACTGGCAAACACTCGAGGCTAAAGCAAACCTAGGGATATAAAACCCGTCTACCTTCAGACGGGTTTTATATTTTCTCTGGATATGTCCAAACTATTGAAGTTGTGTGACTATCTAAAATTGCTTTTGCTTCATCGCCCTTTTTTGCAATTTTTTCAAGGCCTATTAAAGTTTCATTAGCTTTTACTACCAACCTATTCACCTCATCATCTATCTCTCTTTAGTCATCTAAAACATTCACCGATATCACTCCACTTTTAAATCCATTGTTCTTAAAACCAATTGAAAAATCACAGGCCTTACAAATGAACAAATAATCGTCTTTTTTAAATCCGTGTATATTGTAAGCTCCACAAATTGGGCATATTTTTCCAGAAAACATAAGCCTAATCCGATATTTACTTACAGCCATGATTGCCATCTCCCTTAAAAGATGATATTTTAAAAGTACCGATATTATCTAATAGTATCGATAATACACGAATAAATAACTATGTCAAAGCCACCCGCTGATCAATATTCACCAAAAAATGTAGAAGAAAAAATTTACCGACTTTGGGAAGAGTCGGGTTATTTTGCACCAGACAAACATAAAGCCATAGCCGATAATCCAAATTCTAAGAAAACTTTTTGTATCACCATACCCCCGCCTAATGTTACAGGAAACTTACATATGGGGCATGCTTTAAACTGCACAATTCAAGACATCTTAATTCGACAAAAAAGGATGCAAGGGTATAAAACACTATGGATACCTGGCACTGATCATGCTGGCATCGCCACACAAAATGTAGTAGAAAAAGATTTAAAAAAACAAAATATCTCTCGCCACGACTTGGGTAGAGAAAAATTTCTAGACAAAGTCTGGGAATGGAAAAAGAAATATGGAGATATAATTCTTAATCAATATAAACAACTTGGGGCCTCGCTAGACTGGAGTCGTACTCGTTTTACAATGGATAATGATTACGCCAAAGCAGTTGAAACAGCTTTTTTACACTATCACAAAAAAGGACTTATTTATCAAGGAGAACGCACAATCAATTGGTGCGTGCGCTGTGCCACAAGTTTATCCGATTTAGAGTTAGAATACGAAGAAGAAACCGGCAATTTATGGTTTATAAAATACCCATTGAAAGATTCTAAAGAGTTTATAACCGTTGCCACCACCCGACCAGAAACAATGTTGGGAGATTCGGGTATTGCAGTAAATCCCAAAGACACCAGATACAAAGATTTAATTGATAAATTTGTTGTACTGCCATTGGTGAACAGAGATATCCCGATTGTCGCCGACAGAATGATTGAAATGGAATTTGGAACCGGCTTAGTTAAAGTAACCCCCGCCCATGATTTAACGGATTTTGAAATTGGACAAAGAAATAATTTAGCAAACTATATGGTTATCGGCGCGAACGGACGCATGACAGAGCTCGCTGGTAAATATAAAGACATGAAAGTTCAAGAAGCGCGCAATGCGGTTGTTAAAGATTTAACTGAACTTGGATTAATTGAAAAAATTGAGCCCAATGCTCATCGAGTCGCCAAATGCTATCGTTGCGCCAGAACAATTGAACCAATACTATCTAAACAATGGTTTGTAAAAATGAACAAGCTGGCGAAAATAGCGGCCAATGAAGTTAAAAAAGGGAATATTAAATTTCATCCGCGAAGATTTGAGAAAACATATTTATCATGGTTAGAAAATATAAAGGACTGGTGCATTTCACGGCAAATTTGGTGGGGACATAAAATTCCAATTGAGGGAGAAAACGATGTTTTAGACACATGGTTTTCCGCTGCCCTGTGGCCTTTTGCCACCTTGGGCTGGCCGGAAAAAACCAATGATTTAAAAAATTATTATCCAACACAGGTACTATCTACGGCTCGAGACATTATTAATCTTTGGGTTTCCCGCATGATTTTTTCCGGACTGGAATTCACCAAACAGAAACCATTTTCGGATGTAATTATCCACGCGACAATTCTTGCTAAAGACGGCCGACGAATGTCTAAATCGCTTGGCACAGGCGTTGACCCAATAATATTAATCAACAAATATGGCGGAGATGCAACACGATTCGGACTTATCTGGCAAGCCATGGGCGGGCAAGATATTAAATTTGACGAAAATGCCATGATGGCTGGAAAAAAGTTCTGTAATAAATTATGGAATGCGGGGAAATTTGTAATGATAAAAATTGGCGATGAAAATATTTCCGCAGAAATTCCTCAAGATAATCTTACCGAAGCCGATAAAATAATTATTGAAAAAACTGAAAATATTGTCAGTGAGCTTAACAAACAAATTGCTGACTATAATTTTGGCCAAGCCTTGCACTCTCTCTATGACTTCTTTTGGCATGATTTTTGTGATGTTTACTTGGAAGCATCAAAGAAACAAGAATCAGCTGAGACAAAACAGATTCTTTTATATATCTTAAAAATTGTGTTAAAATTAGCTCATCCTTTTACCCCGTTTATCACTGAAGAGATCTACTCCAATCAATTGCTTGAAACCGAGCCTTTGATTATAGCCAAATGGCCAAAATAATTTAATGATTTATCAGGAATATTTTTCTTACACTTTAATCGCCTTATTGGGTTTTTTGCCTAGCATTGTTTGGCTGTTATTTTACCTAAAAAAAGACGCTCACCCCGAACCAAACCATAAAATTATCGAAATTTTTTTGTGGGGGATGGCCAGTATTTTAGTGGCAGGTTTACTTCAAGTAATTTACATCTGGATTGCGGAAGCGCCATCAAATTGGAATAATTTCTTACTAATCATCAATAGCAATATATATTCACAAGCGGTATTTCTTAATTTAATTCTTATAGCACCAATTACAGAAGAAACTTTAAAGTTTCTAATTGTAAAATTCCGCGTTTTACATGACGAAGATTTCGATGAGCCACTAGATGCAATGCTTTATATGGTAATTGTAGCTTTAGGCTTTGCGGCAGGCGAAAATATTTTAATTCTAATTAACTCTGATAATATTTTGCCTACATTAATTATGCGATTTTTAGGCGCTACCCTATTGCACACCTTAGCAGCCGGCACCATGGGTTATTTTTTAGCCACTGGGTATTTCAAAACACACCTCAAATACTTTTATATCACCCTTGGATTTATTACTGCTTTTATTATCCATGGTATATATAATTATCTTATTGTAGCCCTCGAAGGGTTTTTCAAAAATAATGCAACGTTAGTCGCTCCAACGCTTCTTATGCTAGTCCTATTTTTATTTATAACCTCAATAATTGTTTCGGCACTTTTTACCAATTTGAAAAAATACCCAGGAGATTGTAAACTATAACTATATAAACAAATAAACATATGATACAAAAACCATCTTTTTTCGACAAACTAACTGGTTCTATTTCGTCAAACGACGAAAACGATATTACAACGCATAAAGACTTTGCAGACGCCAAAAAAAATATTAAGTCACCAAGTAAAAGCTCAACACACAACGAAGGACAACTTGTGGTTGATGTTTACCAAACAGCTGATGAAATTATTATCAAATCAACCATTGCTGGCATAGATCCAGAAGATTTAGACATTAATATTGGCAACGACATGGTAACCATTAAAGGAAAAAGACACAAAGAAGAGTCAATTAAAATGGAGGATTATTTTTATCAAGAATGTTACTGGGGTAATTTTGCACGTTCAATCATCCTTCCAGTTGATATCGAACCAGACAAAGCCGACGCTTCAATTAAAAATGGGATTTTAACAATTAAATTACCTAAGATTGAAAAAATCAAAACCAAGAAACTCAAAGTTAAAAGCGAAGACTAATTTTAAATGACTAAGTATAAAGTTAAAATTATAGTTGCCATTGTGGCGGCACTCGTTGTCGCCCTATTTTTGACTGGCCTAAGAATTGCTAATTTTAATCGTGCAATTTATGGCCTTAGAATCGCCAATATCCTAATTAGTGGTAGTAGTCGCCCAGAAATTTTTGATAGTCTTGATACGTCAACCAAAAAATTTTTAGCAACTACCACAGAAGTTAAAATTAATAATGAACTAGCAATAATATCACCAGAACAAATGGGTGTGTTATTTGATATGGATATAACAATGCATAATGCACTAAGTCATGGCCATGAAAAAAACATTTTTCAAAGTAGCTGGAATCAAGTTTTTGCATTATTTTTTCACAAAATATCTCTCCTGCAATTTCAATTGACGAAACAAAACTAAATAATGCTATTAATTTAGAATTTAATAATCAAATTATTCTAGAGAAAAATGCTTCACTAACTTTTAATAAAGAAACTGATGATTTTGAAATTATACCGCCCAAAGAAGGTAATATATTGAACATTGAACAAGCAAATAATTTGCTACTAGAATCAGCTAGCAGATTGAATAATGATACTTTGAATTTTAGTCTTATCAGCTCTGTACCAAAAATCTCGGCCTCAGAAATAACCGATGCACTCAACCAAGCACGCACAATATTGAAATCATTACCAATCACCATAAATACTAATTCAGAAAAAAGCTGGAAAATTTCCAAAGAAGAAATTGTTGATTGGATTAAGTTTGAACCAAAGGAGATGGCAAGTGGCGCCATATTAAATTTAACTATAGATGAAAATGCAGTTAAAGAATATTTAGAACAAAAATCGCTCCTAGTAAACCAACAACCACTTAACGCCTCACTGAAAATCATTGGTGGAGAAATCGCCACCAGTACACCCGCTCAAAAAGGAGTAGCGCTTGATGTTGACTCTAGCGTAAAAATCATTGCACGCGACTTATTAGAAGGTCGCAACCAACTTTCATTAATCATAAATAAAACCGCGCCTATTATAAATGATGAAAATTTTATATCACTTGGGCTCACCTCTCTTTTGGGGCAAGGCGAAACAACTTTTGACGGCTCTACTGCGCCAAGAAATGAAAACATTAAATTAGCAGCTGCAAAATTTAATGGCGTTCTACTTGCGCCCGGAGAAGAATTTATTTTTGGCGACTTACTTGGAGATGTCGGGCCCGAACAAGGCTATAGATCAGCGACCGTAATAAAAGATGGCAAAAAAGTTCAGGAATATGGCGGTGGCATTTGTCAAGTTTCTACCACAGCTTTTAGAGGCGCTGTTAAAGCAGGGCTTAAAATCACGGAACGTCGAAACCATTCAATTGCTATCCCTGTTTATGCTCCTCAAGGCTTTGACGCAACAGTTTACCCACCAAATCCCGACTTCAGGTTCATAAACGACACTTCCAATAACGTTTTAATTCAAACAAAAATTAAAGGTTATAAATTAATTTTTGAATTTTATGGGACAAAAGAATGGGATGAAGTTAAGCTAATCGGTCCAACCGAATATGATAAAAAAGAAGACGGCTCAATGAAAGCAATTTTATCAAGAGAAATAATAAAAGATGGCGCTGTTGTAAAAAAAGATACTTGGCGATCAACTTATAAACCAACTAAAGAAGCTCCGGTCAATCCCCTTCAATAAGCAAGTAAAGACCCCTTATTTTGAGGGGTCTTTACTTGCTTATTGAAGGTTATCCAAATTTTTTGATAGGTGGTGTCGGAGGGGAGACTTGAACTCCCAAGGATTTTACTCCACTAGGTCCTAAGCCTAGCGCGTATGCCAATTCCGCCACTCCGACAGATATTACTCGTCAGCAACCTCATAATAGTACCAAATCACCACAAAAAATCAACTATTGACTTTTTATTAGAAATTTGATATAATATATAACATCAGTAAAAGAACGCTTTTTAACAATAAAATGAACCTATTTAAGGAGGATTTATCATGACACTATTAGGAGTCTTACTGTTTGTTGTCGTAATGTTTGTAATGATGTATCTGTGCATTGATCAATGTGCAAAGGGCAACTTTCTATTCACATATAATATAGAAGGGACAGCAAAAGCTATAATGTCCAGTGGCGCCTTTGAGCGAATCATATTCGCATACAAAGGTGACAAGCAGATGTATATGGATAATGAGTGGAACATCTGGTCAGAGGACGAGCTAAAGACTAACTTTAAGCAATTCAAGGATTATCCAGGGATGGAGAATGATTCAACCGTAGAAGACCTTAAGAGTATTCTCATCAAAAGAAAACACTGGCTCGATGAAGTACTCCGGACAAATTGGCTGGCAAAAAAAGTATTTGGCCCAAATCATGGCTTACGTTGGGTTGGACTGCCTCCCTACCATGAGGTCTACACTTATAAGTTTAAATGGCCCTCAAAACTAGTAGACGGGGCAGAAATATCCAGAGAGGAAATCATTGACTATATACTGATTCAGGAAGACATCTACCTTATGAAGATAGAGAAAGTAGAAGACAAAAATCTGCTACCTCTAAACACTAGTATTCTGGTAACTCTTCGGAATGTCAACCCCTATAAGGCACTGTTTCGGTCGCAAAGTTGGTTTGAAATGATAACCGATTCTTTGCGAGGAATTTGTGTCCCATACATCGGCAGTCAGAGCTTCGCCGAAATGGTTTCCGGAGAAGATGACACAGAACAACAGAAACCAGATGGCCCAGCTGGAAAACAGGCTCTAGCTGATTACATCTGGGAACAGCTAGAAAAGGACAGGTACGGGGATAACATGTCGGAGCGCCAAAAGTTCATTGATGATTATGGCATCCGCATAAAGAATCGAGGTGTAAAAATTGATTCTATCGACCCAACTTCTCCGGAGTCCGCAGTCAAGATAACCGAAGGAGCAATGAAGAAATGGCTTGGCGAGAAGGAAGCTTTGTCGATCAAGGCGAGGTACGAGCCTTTCGTGGGAAATATAGACAAATTAAATCCTGTGGATAAAAAAGAGGCGCAAGAGCGCATGATGAAGATCAGAGAACTTGAGGCACTGGAAAAAATTTCCGAAGGCGGAAATTTGATGATAGATGTCAAAGAAATTTCTAAGGGCGACACTGCTCTACTCGCAGATCATGCCAGCAAAAAGAAGCAACGATAACTTCAACCTAAAAAGAAAGGGACGAAATGAAAAAAATAATTCCGTTAATTAGTGTAATAGTTATGTTTTTGATTGCCTTCACTTGGCTAACCTCATTTCTGGTGGCAGCTGGTGTTATCATCATAACATTATTCGGCATATGGGGATATGCCAAATACAAAACCAAAGTGAAAGCCTCTATGCTGGGAACGGTAAACAAAGTCTCTAGCGTTAAGCCTGGAGAATTTATTGTCAAGTATAGAGCAGATCTGGTGGGAAGCGCGATGTTCTTTCTCCTCTGGGCTTTGTTCCCAAGTGAGATTGCAAGAATGCCCTTTAGGTGGATTATAGCGTGTGCAATTGCGCTGGCCATTATCCTAATAAGCGGGCCTGATGCCAAAAAAAGCGCAGCCGGCTTTAGATTTATTGCTTGGCTGACCATATTCGGAATTCTTGGCTATCACACGGCATATGCCAAGTTCGGCGAACAGATAGCAAATTCGTCGGTCTCGCAAGCGATTGTTCGAAGTCTAGAACAACCAAAAACGTTTGTAGTAAAGCCCAGCAAGCAAATAAATACCGGTATAATGTTTGATGCTGGTGATATCGTTACCTATAAACAAACTACCAACAAAAAATATTTTATCAACAAAGGTAGCGAAAATGTACCGATTACAATCCCCACAATAATTGGTGAATGTATTGCACCCGGCGAAGTCATTCTCGTGGGTGGCGATGAACCGGTCGAAGTGACCGTAACCATCGCCAGAAAATGACTAAACCCCCTCGGCTAACAAAGCGAGGGGGTTTTTCAATAGAAATATTCTAATACGATGATTACCGAGGTTGATATATGCTTACCCCCAAATAATTAGCAATCACTCGAACGATTATCCATGCTCCTAAAACAATCGCCACTCCAACAAAACCATAAATAATTTTTTGCTTCGCCGCTGATCCTTTCTTCTCATCTCCCGCATTTGTCATATAACTTAAGCCACCCCCAATTATTAAAATAACCGCTATTATAATTGCAAAAGAAAATATCCAATTCATAATATTTGCAAAACTGCGATATATTCCATTAATGTCACTAATATTGCCACCAGTTTTATTGGGTGGAGTCACCGAAGCCAAAACAGGACTCACAAATAAAGCCTGCGAAATCAGCGCTGTAGAAATAGCTAAAAATTTCTTCATTTACAATTCACCTCCCTCCTTGATTGAATTATCATTGATATCATTATACACCTAAAATACTTTTTATAATAGAGACCATAACTGTACTTAATAGTAATATCACGATTCCAACTATCACCCACTTTAAATTATTACGTGCTGCGGTCACTTTTTTCTCATCTCCCCCTGATAACATAAATTGAATACCTATTATAATAAGTACAATTACCGCCAAAGGAATAGAAAATACAAATGCCCAATATGCAATCCCCTGCACCAACTCTGTAAAAGTATTGGATTCTAATGGATTATCTAAGGATATTGTGTCTCCACCTAATGAAGGAGGGTAAAGGTTCTGATTACCAGATGTTGGCGTAGCGTTTGGAAGCCCCGGTGGCTGATATGGCGGCTGAGCTTCCATCAACGACACCATCACTCTATTATTTTCTGCTCCGATAGCAGAGGCAACTGAAGTATTTACTAAAAAACCAACAACAATCAAAACCAACGCTAAATATTTATTCATTAATTTATTATTTATTGACATGTGAATGTGTACCAATTTTGTGAAACGAAGTTAGCAGTTTTGGTACCAATAATTAAAATAATTGTATCAACTATTAACCAAGAAGTATAAACAATCACCACCCCTATAACTGCCGACCAAAAGATTGACTTAGCCTTAGTTAATAAACTATTGCCTTCCTTGCCTGAACCAGCGCCCGAGCCACCCAAAACATAAAATATCCCACCAACGACAAACATAAGTAACGCAGCTGGTGGAGTTAATGTAAATGCAATGAAATCAAAAACGTTCTTAAACATTACAAAGACATAACAAGCATTACATTCCGCTTCTCCTGCACCACCACATGGCACAAGGCCTCGAGCCAATACGAATAAAGGGGCTAATAACCCAATTGCCCAAACTGCACTAAAACTAACTATTTTAGAAAATTTATTGTTCATTTCTTTGCCTCATTAAAAACGTTAATCTATCAGCTGATTCATCCAATGCATCTTTTAATGTCCTCTTACCCATTACTACTGATTCTATCATATTTATAAACTCACTATCAACTTGTCGGTTGTCCACCTCAAACCAAGACCGCGCCGTTAAAATCTGCGTCGCAAAAACTGATAAATCTAAGTCATCACTAGCTAACGCAATTTGAGATTTATTTATCGGCGGTTTACCGGACAATTCCATATACTTAGCTTGGGCTTCATCAGTCGCCAACCAAGTTAAAAATATTTCAGCAGCTTCTTGGCTTGCCTGACTGATTGTTTTTGGCATGGCCAAACCAAAATAACTGGCGTAATTAACTACTCCACTTGAACTTATCTGCGGTAAATTAACCACATCATATTTTAAATTTGGGGCTTTATCATCTATCACCGAGCGATTATATTGATAATTCAATAACATAGCAGCTCGCGCATAGGCAAAAGCATCTATTGAATAACTAAACGATTTACTTGCGCCCCATGTGTATGATTTTTTTTGCGGGTTGGCAAAATCAGTATAAAAACGTAAGGCATCTTGACCGGCATCAAAATAACTATTTTGATAATCAACTAACCTATTAAAAGTTGCTTCCGTATTATCTTCATTCGTCATTTTTGTACCAGTTTGCATCATCAAAACCGATAAAATATCGGGCGCACGATTAATATTGGCACCAGTCCCGATAGCTGCACCTGCAACTAAAACATTCCCCTGTTCATCTTTAACTGTTAGTTTTTCAACATCCTGCATAAATTCTTCCCAAGTTTTAGGTGGTTTAGCAATACCCGATTCATTAAACATTGTCTTGTTATAATAAAGAGCTAAAGTGTCACCATAAAATGGCACACCCAAAATTTGATTGTCGCTACTTACAAAATCTTGCACTGCTACATCTGCAAAGCTGTCTTTGAATTGCTTAAGAGAAAGATTTATTTCACCTACCGGTAAAACTTTAGTCGCATAACGAGGCATCCAACTCGAGTGAACCATAAATAAATCTAAGGGTTGCTGACTCGCAAGCCTATCTAAAATAGCGCTTTCGTAAGTATCAATCGGCAACTGCTGATAATCAATTTGAATGTTTTTATTTATGCCATTAAATTCGTAGATCATATCGTCCCAAATATTTTCATCGTCAAAAACACCCAACATAGTTAAGTCAGCATTAATAGTAGGCGTAAAAGGAACCCTGCCTAAAAAAATTATTAACCCAATCACCAAGACTAGCAACGCACCGCTAATAGATAAAATTAATATTTTCTTATCCATTATTTTTTAATAAATAAAAAACCAAAATGATAAGGGTCAACTGTTAATTCTTTTTCAAATGTAAACCCAATGCTTTCCACTAAAGGCCTTATGTCTTCTGAACTCAATAACCAACCTTCTTGTGGGCCGATGCCTCGCGATTTTTCTGGTCGCCAATCCACGATAGCAATACGTTGACCATTTTTTAACACTCTTTTGGCCTCCTTCAGCATTTCTAATTTTTTTTGTGTTTGATACAAAACATTCTTAAGTATCACAAAATCCATTGATTCATTGCCAAGCTGTGTCCCTCCAACCGCTTCTAAATTAACCCATGAAGGCTGAACGTTACTTACGCCAGCCATTTGTGCAGTACTTTTTATAGCTTCCAATGCGCTTTTTTGAATATCCAACGCGTACACCATCCCATCTGGCTCAACTGCTTTTGCCAAAGGCACTGCAAAATATCCATGCCCTGAACCAAAATCAGCCACTCTCATCCCGGGTGATAAATGAAATTGACTCAATAATTCTGCTGGCTTTACAAAACTATCTTGAATCGTATTATTCCCATCCATAATTTTTTAATTAAAATGTAGTCGCTGAACAAATTTTGTCTTTTTCTTCAAGCCTCATAATTCTTACGCCTTGAGTTGCTCTGCCTAACACCGGCACACTAACTAATTCCGTTTTAATTACTTGACCTTTTAAAGAAATAATAATTAACTCTTGATCTTCGTCGCCAATTATTCTTCCATAGACTACCAAGCCAGTTTTTGCAGTTACTTTTGCTGAAATGATTCCACTCCCACCACGCTTTTGAACCTTAAACTGGCTAATCGCAGTTTTCTTACCATAACCATTTTCTGTTAAAACCAATAATTTAATTTTATCTACAGGTGCATTCTTTCTGATTATATCCATGCCAATTAAATAGTCATCTTTTTTCAATTTCACAGCTTTTACTCCACTGGCGCTTCTGCCCATTGATCTAACGTCTTTTTCTTTGAATCTAATACTTTGACCCTTGGCTGTCGCAAAGATAATTTCGTCTTCCCCTACGCTTGGTTGTGCCCAACGCAAGCAATCATCTTTATGCAATTTAATAGCAATCAATCCATTGTGTCTGACATTAGCAAAATCTTCCAATGGTGTTTTTTTAATAATACCATTTTCGGTAGCCATAACCAAATACTTAGCTGTCACCTGTTGCGTCCCGCTACCTAATTTTTGTTCGGCTGGTAATATGGCGGTAACCGTCTCGCCTGCGGATAGTTGCAAAAAATTAACTAACGCTTGCCCCTTAGCAACTCGTGATGATTCTGGTATCTCAAATGCCTTAGTTTGGAATACTCGCCCAATGCTAGTAAAAAACAATAGATTATCGTGCGTGGAAGCACTTAAAAATTGCTCAACTGCATCTTCTCCCTTGGTTGTCATGCCAATAATTCCTTTGCCTCCCCTTTTCTGTGCTTTGTAAAGTTTTGGATTCATTCGCTTGATATAACCGCCCTGTGTAATAGCAATAATACAATCTTCTAATGTAACCATGTCTTCCTCACTAATATCCCCCACTGGGCCAGACCAAACTTTCGTTCTTCTATCGTCTCCAAATTTTTCTTTTACTCCGGCTAATTCTTGTTTAATTACCGCCCACATTTTTTGTGGATGTTCTAATATATCAGTTAAATAAGCAATTAATTTTTTCTTCTCCGCTAATTCATCCTCAATCTTTTTTCTTTCAAGACCAGCCAACGTTTGAAGCTTCATCTCCAAAATTGCAGTTGATTGTAAATCACTCAATTTGAATTTCTTCATTAAATTTTCCTTCGCTACTTCTTTATCAGCCGATTTCTTGATAACCGAAATAATCGCATCAATATGATCTAGCGCTTTTTTGAGACCTTCCAATATATGAGCACGGGCTTTCGCTTTATTTAAATCAAATTCCGTACGCCTTTTAATGACTATTTTTCTATGCGCTAAAAACTGTTCCAAAACATTCTTTATAGATAAAACCTGTGGTTGCATTCCATCAACTAGCGCCAACATATTTAAGTGAAAAGTTTTTTGAAGCTCCGTTAATTTATAAAGCCTATTAAGCACCCTCTGCGGAGAGGCATCAGATTTAAGTTCTACAACAATTCTTACTCCAACTAACCCATTTCTCTTAGAGGTTCTATCGGTTTCATCACGAACGTCTCTGATCCCATCTAGTTTCTTTTCTTTTACTAGTTCGGCAATTTTTTCTAAAAGAGTGGCTTTATTTACCTGATACGGAATTTCATTAACAATTATTCTATATCCAGCCCGACTACTTTCTGACTTTTTCCCTTCAACAATTTCGGTTTTTGCGCGCATAACAATTGGACCTTTCCCTGAGCCGTACGCAGCCACTATAGTTTTTCTGTCAAAAATTTCCCCGCCAGTTGGAAAATCTGGACCTTTCACAAATTTCATTAAATCATCTGAAGTCGCTTTTGGATTATCAATTAAATGAACCGAGGCTTCTATTAACTCCCCCAAATTATGAGGAGGAATGGAGGTGGCCATACCAACTGCAATGCCCATACTGCCGTTTAATAAAAGTTGTGGCACCTTTGATGGTAATACTTTCGGCTCCTGTTTTGTCCCGTCATAGTTGTCTTGCCAATCAACCGTATCCTTGTCCAAATCCGCTAGCATTTCTTCAGCCATCCATGACAATCTTGCCTCTGTATAACGCATCGCTGCTGCATTATCACCATCAAGAGAGCCAAAGTTTCCTTGACCCTCTACCAATTGATAGCGTAAAGAAAAATCCTGTGCCATACGCACCATAGAATCATAAACAGCCGAATCACCATGCGGGTGATATTTACCTAATACTTCACCGACTACCGTCGCTGATTTTCTAAATTTTACATTTGGATGAAGTCCTAGTTCGCTCATGGCATACAAAATACGGCGATGCACTGGTTTTAAGCCATCGCGAACATCTGGCAAAGCACGAACAATTATCACGCTCATCGCGTAATCTAAATAGGAGTCCTTCATCTCCTGTGTAATTTCTCGTGGTTTTACATATCCAATTTCCATATTGATTAATTATTGTCCATTTAATGATTCCCAAGCAAAACCTACTTCTTCTTTTATATTAGGCACGGCTTCTTTAATTTTCTTGATTGAATCGGAAACTACGTTTGGTGATGCTGGTTTTTCCACTTGCCAACGCGCTGTATATTTTATCCAAAACAACCAACCAAATATAATTAAAACGGTACACATTGCCACCAACAACCACATTATTTTCTTACGTCTTGCTAACGGCAATGTCTGCATATTTTTTAAAAAATTTTCACTCATGCTGACCCAACGCTCATTACCATAACTGTTCCGTTTTCAGGTAATTCCTTTTTCTTAATGGTTATTTTGGGTGTTGCCTCTTTACCAGAGACTCCCATCTCTTTCAAAAAATCTGTTGCATCACCTAAAGAAATTTTAAGACCGGGAACCTTATAATGCATAGGAATAATTATTTTCGGCTCAATTTGATAAACCACTTCAGCTGCTTCTTCGCCGTCTAAAGTATATTTTCCACCAACTGGCACAAACAATATATCAACCTCTTCAAGAGCCTCTAATTGACCATTCGCTAGCTTATGACCCAAGTCGCCCAAATGACAGACCTTAATTCCTTCCATTTCAAAAAGATAAATAGTATTTAATCCCCTGTCTTTACCCTCAGAAGCATCATGAAAAGAAGAGATGCCTCGGCAAGCAACTCCTTTCACTTCATATTCACCGGGTCCATCAATTACAAATGTATCTTGATCAACTGATTCTAAATAATTATGATCGTAATGTTTGTGAGTCACAAAAACAATATCGGTTTTCCCGCGTGGGGAGCGTAAACCAATTGATGAATCAAACGGGTCAATCAATAATGTTAATTGCCCGCTTTGAATTTTAAAGCATGAGTGCCCGTACCAAGTTATTACCATATAAGTAGTATAACATAATCGATATTAAAATTTCAAATACTCATGACTTGCCAAACACAATTCTTTCGGCTATAATAGAAAACTATTATGACTATAAAGACTCAAAGCAAAGTTGTAGATGCTGATTTCTCAAATCAGCCAGCCATTCCTCAACCAGGACAAACCGTTGATGGAATAATTTTAGAGGTTGGTAAAAAAAATATTTTAGTTGATTTACCAGGCTACGGAACTGGAGTTATTTTAGGCAGAGAAATCAAAAATAACCCATCGCTCGTAAAAGCGCTTAAAGTGGGAGAAAAAGTTTCCGCCGTCGTTTTGGATGGTGAAAATGATCATGGATATACCGAGTTATGCTTCTCAGAAGCACAACAAGAAAAGTCTTGGCAGACGCTTCACGACGCCAAAAAAACTGGTGAAGAAATAATTGTAAGGGTCATGCAAGCCAACCGAGGAGGCCTTATGGTTAATTATGGCTCAGTCAGTGGTTTTTTGCCTGTTTCCCAGCTCAATGAAGATAATTATCCAAAAGTAGAGAATGGAAACAAATCGATGATTCAACAAATGTTAAGTAAATTGGTAGGACAAGACATGAAGGTTAAAGTATTGGATGCTGACTCCAGAGAACAAAAATTGATTGTTTCGCAAAAAGCTAAAAGCCAAGAAGAGTTCAAAAAATTAGCTTCAAATTATAAAGTAGGTCAGACTGTTAAAGGTACGATAACTGGCCTAACCGATTTCGGAGCATTCATTAAATTTGGCGAGCCAGCTCTTGAAGGCTTAATCTATATATCTGAAATTGATTGGAAAATGATAAATCATCCTTCAGAAGTTTTAAAAACTGGAGATGAAATTGAAGCAAAAATAACCGATATCAAAAATGGCCAGATTACCCTATCGCTTAAGGCCCTTCAGCCTGATCCTTGGAAAAATATTGAACCTGAAATTAAAAAAGGAGACGTGGTTGATGGCGAAGCAATCAAGTTAAATCCTTATGGTGCATTTATAAAAATTAATCCCTTCATCCACGGCTTAATCCATATCTCAGAATTCGGAACACAACAGAAAATGAGAGAAAAACTTGAAATCGGTAAATCATACAAATTCGAAATTATACTCGTAGACCCAAAAGAACATCGCTTATCTCTTAAGCTAGTGGACGTGCAATAAATAATTAATGATCAAGAACCTAATAAAAAATTTAGCCATTGTCATCCTGACAATATTCATTGTGGCGGGTATTTTTTCTATATTTGCCGACTCGGGAGAAAAGATTACCGCTATTAACTTAAGCGAACTCTCCAAACAAATTAACGAAGAAAAAATCAGCAAGATTACGATTAACGGTAATGTTTTAAGTATCGAACTAAAAGACGGGCAAAAAGAATCTAGCTACAAGGAGGAAGACTCTTCGCTAACTGATTCATTCAAAAATCTCGGAGTTGATTCAACCAAGTTACAAAATATAAACTTTCAAGTCGAAGAAATATCTGGATGGAAATTTTGGTTAGGCTCCTTACTGCCTATACTTCTCCCTTTTCTTTTAATTGGAGGATTCATTTGGTACATGATGAAACAAGCCCAGCGAGGTTCGGGCCAAGCTTTTGGATTCACTAAATCTTTAGCTAGAATGGTTAACCCACAACAAAAAAGTAAAAAAACTAAATTCAAAGATGTGGCTGGCCTTAAAGAAGCTAAAGAAGAACTTAATGAAGTTGTGGAATTTCTAAAACAACCTGAAAAATTTAAAGCATTAGGAGCAAAAATTCCTAAGGGAGTTTTATTAATTGGCCCGCCAGGGACTGGCAAAACATTACTGGCTCGCGCAGTTAGTGGTGAGGCGGGCGTACCCTTTTTCCATATATCCGGCTCCGAATTTGTAGAACTTTTTGTTGGAGTTGGAGCATCAAGAGTTAGAGACACATTCCAAACTGCTAAACGAAGCGCTCCAGCAATTTTATTTATTGACGAGCTCGATGCAATAGGCCGACACAGAGGCGCTGGTCTTGGTGGTGGCCACGACGAACGAGAACAGACCCTCAACCAAATACTAGTTGAAATGGACGGTTTTGAACCAGACGCTAGAGTCATTGTTATATCAGCTACCAATCGACCAGATATTCTAGACCCTGCCCTACTTCGACCAGGACGCTTTGATAGAAGAATTATTTTAGATGAACCAGACATTAATGATCGCCAAGAAATTCTACAAATTCATATGGAAGGTAAACCAATTGACTCAACAGTTGATTTAAGACAAATTGCTGAACGTACTCCAGGTTTTTCTGGAGCAGATTTAGCAAACCTAATAAATGAATCCGCAATTTTAACTGCTCGGAAAAACAAAAAAGAAATTAGTCACGACGAATTATTAGAATCAATTGACAAGGTAATGCTTGGCCCTGAAAGAAAAAGCCATATATTGTCATTGAAAGAAAAAAAAATTGCCGCATATCATGAAGCAGGACACGCTTTAGTCAATGCGTCACTACCTCACACCGACCCAGTTAGGAAAATATCAATTATTTCTCGTGGTCGTGCCGCAGGCTACACATTAAAATTGCCCACAGAAGACAGACATCTACATTCGAGGAGTGAGTTGGTTGAAGATTTATCAACTATGCTTGGTGGATATGCAGCGGAAGAATTGATATTTAATGAACTAACTACCGGTGCATCAAATGACCTCAAGCAAAGCTCCGACCTAGCCAGAAAGCTTGTGACAAAGTTTGGCATGAGCTCATCACTTGGACCAGTTGCTTTTGACGACCGAGAAGAAATGGTATTTTTAGGTAGAGAAATTGCCGAAGATCGTCGCTACTCTGAAACAACTGCAACGAAAATTGATGACGAAGTAATGAAATTTATTAAAGATGCATACAAAATTGCGATGCAAATACTCAAAGACAACAAACCAAAGCTAGATAAGGTTGCCAAAACATTGATAGAAAAAGAAACAATAGAACGCGAAGAATTTGAACAATTGATAAAATAACCTAAGAAATGATACAATAAATACCATACGCTACGGGCATGTAGCTCAGTGGTAGAGCGCCGCCCTTATAAGACGGTGGTCGAAGGTTCAATCCCTTCCATGCCCACACCACAGTCAAGATTAATTGGGCCACAAAAGATATAAATCGGGCAATTAGCTCAGTGGTAGAGCGCTTCCATGACACGGAAGAGGCCACTGGTTCAATCCCAGTATTGCCCACACTCAAAACTCTTTTTCTAAAGAGTTTTGAGTGTTATAAAATTATATGTTATTATAAGAACATGCCAAACGAACAAATCATTCAATATATAAAAAGTGCCAAACAAGAAGGTCTAGCTGATCAGCAAATAAAAGAAGCCCTACAAAAAGCAAATTGGCTAGAAGCCGAAATAGATATTGTTATGCAGTCTGCGAATAATATCCAACAACCAATAAATACCAGCGTCTCAACGAAACAACCTCTCAAGAGAGCGTTACAATTGATTAGAGAATCTATAAACATTTTCAAGCAAATTGTCTGGAAAGTAGCTTTGATTGAATTAACCCCAATAATTTTAGCAGCCCCTCTAATTCTTGTTTTAATCGCTCGGTCCATCAATTTAGCAGGCATCAATCAAACTAACTATGTAACTGAATCCACCCCATGGTTCATCATTATACTCTTGATTATCTACATACCACTTATAGCCATTTTCAGTTTTTCTTCTTTGGTTGCCACATTATTTATTATCAAAGAACGTGCCAATCTGAAAGAAGGTGTGTAGGCAAACATCAAAGACGCTTATCGCTTTGCATTCCCAAGAATAATTTCATTTTTTTGGGTCGATGTAGTAACTGCTTTAATTACAGCAACAGGCTATTTGTTATTTATTATACCATGAATAATTTTTAACACTTGGTTTGTATTCGGAACATATATTTTAATTTATGAAGGCCTCAAAGGAATTAGAGTTCTTCGGTACAGCCGAGAATTAGTCCGCCATAATTGGTGGGCAATTTTTTATAGAGCATTTATTTTTGTAATAATTTCTTTAATCTTTAATCTAATAACTACTATTGATCAAAAATTTTTAAAAACTGGTTTTTTGTCTTCCGTCGCGAATATTCTTAGCTTTATTTACTGGCTCTGCTTATCACTTATTTTGCCAATCTACATGAGCATACTTTATGAAAATATAAAAGAGACCAAAGGACTAATTAATACTCAAGCCAAAAGTAAAGCGTGGTATATTGTTAGCATGATACTAGCGCCAGTTCTCATGACCTTATTTATGACAATAATGGTTTATATCGCCGTAACTATAAGCAAACAACTCAAAATACAAAACTCGCAATTCATTAACACGCTCGAAAATGATTAGGCTCCGGCTGATGAATTATATCTAAATCAATAACGCGCTCTACAATAGATAATACTGAGGTTAGACCCGGTGTTTTATTTTTATTATCATGATACAATAAAATTTATGAGGGAAGAATTCATTTATCCTAATGACACACCTGTCCGTCTAGACACTTTTTTAGCAAAAAAACTGCCAGAATATTCTCGTGCTCATATTCAAAAAGCCATAAAGAATGGAAAGGTTTTGATTAATAATATACCTGCAAAATCAAGTCATCTCTTAGTCTTAAATAATCGCATTAACATAGAAATACCACCCATTGAACCGCTCTTACTAACACCTAACAATAAAATTAAACTAAATATCATTTATGAGGACAAAGACGTCTTAGTAATTGATAAGCCAGCTGGATTACAAGTCCACCCCGGACTTTGGCGTGAGAAAAATACTTTATCCAATGCTCTTTTAGCGCAGTATCCGAAAATAAAAAATGTTGGTGACCCCATAATAGACCCAGAGCAAGTGAACCTTAGACCAGGGCTAGTACACCGCCTAGACAAAGAAACATCGGGCCTGTTAATTATTGCAAAGAATCAAACCTCTTTTCTGTTTCTAAAAAATCAATTCAAAAATCGGGAAATCCAAAAAAAATATATCGCCTTAGTTGAGGGTGAAATTACCAAAGATGCCGATACTATCAATCGCCCGATTGGCAGATCAATTTCAACACCAGCAAAACGAGTTGTTGAGGGAAAGAATTCTAAAGAGGCCATTACCCAATTTAAAGTTATTGAAAGATATAAGGGATACACATTACTAGAGATTACACCCAAGACAGGACGCACTCATCAAATACGCGTACATTTGGCTTGGTATGGAAAACCGATTATTGGAGACAAGAAATATCGAAAAAATAAAACACCCGAGCTATCCCGTCATTTTTTACATGCGTCTGAATTAACAGTGTTGTTGCCCAACGGGAAGAAAAAAACTTTTGAGTCTCCCCTGCCCAAGGAGCTAAGTCGCTACCTAAAATCACTCACAAACTATAAAGGGGTTGAAAAAATAATAGTTTAATGCTAAGATAGGTTTTACATGAAAAATTTAGATTTGATAAGCCAACCATATATAAAAGCAGAAATGCCTGAACTAAGTCCTGGTTTTAGTGTGAAAGTCCACCAAAGGATCAAAGAAGGAGAAAAAGAAAGAGTGCAGATTTTCGAAGGCCTTATTATAGCAGTTAAACATGGCCGAGGAATTACTGGTACAATTACGGTTAGAAAAATTGCCGAAGGAGTTGGCGTTGAAAGAATATTCCCAATTCATGCTCCCACAATTGTTAAAATAGAAGTTATAAGAAAAGCCAAAGTCAGACGCGCAAAGCTATACTTCTTAAGAGGCCTATCTAGCAAAAAAACCAAAGCCAAGACGAAAGAATTAGTTACATCTATAAAAGTAGCAGAATCTCCAAAAAATTAATTACTCACTTCACTAAACC
>PFDW01000038.1 GCA_002793835.1 Candidatus Portnoybacteria bacterium CG10_big_fil_rev_8_21_14_0_10_36_7
TCTCCCAAAGCTTTTTGTTAATAGTTTGGGGCTCAAATTTTTCACCTGATAACAAAAATTTCTCCAGCGATTTCATAGCTATCCTAATCAAAAATTCTTTTTCGCCGGCCGTATAATATTCATTAAACATAATCATTCTAATCCAAATATTTAGCTTTATTATTCAAATGCTCCTCATAAGTTCGACTATAAATTACCGTCCCACTATCTAAGGTGGTCAAAAAATAATAATACTGGTTGGGAGTCGGATAAATTACGGCTTCAAGGCTTTTGAGTCCGGGATTAGAAATTGGCCCAGGTGGTAAGCCACGATATTTATAAGTATTATAAAGTGAATCAACTTTTAAATCATCATAACTAGGCTGAGCTTGCCCCTTGCCGGTTATATAATTGACGGTAGCATCAGATTGTAAAGCGATACCAGCTTTAATTCTTTTTAAGAAGATATCAGCTACTATTTTTTTGTCCGCGTCTTGGGGTACTTCTCTTTCTATAATTGAAGCCAGAGTCACTACCTCAAAAATATTTTTATTTTGGCTGGCCATATCGCTTCTCATTTTAGTAGTTAATTTACTATCAAAATTATCCAACATTTTTTTCACAATATCATTGGCTGTCGCATCAGCAAATATGCGGTAAGTATCCGGAAATAAAAACCCTTCCAAGGTCTTAGCTTTGACCCCGACCAAAAAATCGTATTTAGTCTGCCAATTGCTGGTGGCTACAGCTTGTAAAAAATCTGATTTATCCACTATATTATTTTTTTCTAAATAATTGGCTATATCTTCTGTTCGCCAACCCTCAATAATGGTAATTTTTCTTTCGTTGTCACTACTAACGGTAGTTAAAATATTTAAAATTTCTTTGGCCTTTAAATTGTTTGATAATAAATGCTCACCGGCTATAATTTTTGACTGCTGACCAATTACTTTCGCATATAACTTGAATATTAATTCATTTCTAATTAAATGGGCTTCATATAATTTACTAGTTATTTCATTCAAAGACTGACCGGATTCCACCGTAAAATAAACCGATCCACTTGGACCAGAGAAACCAGACAAAGAATAATTTAAATACCAAAAAACACCAACTAAAACCATTATTATCACGATTATGACTTTTTTTCCGCCAAAGGCAGACCCGCCTCTGGCGGGCATTCTTGTATTAAATTTCATATCCTATATATTGTCACAAAAATATTATCTAGTATTAAATTTACCTATTTTTATAGTATATCATAGCGTTAAATTATTAACCACATATTATACCCCACACTAATTCTAGTGATATTTAATGTTTATAAAAATAATAGCTAAGAACCGCCTCCGGCTTAAAAACTTTTTTATCGATATTATTTGTGGAATTAGTGAGGGGTTAGGCGATCATCCTTAAATACAATACTGATTATGTTGTATTTAAGAAAGCTTCCGCATAAAAAAAGACGCTACATTTGTAGCGTCGTAATTTAATCAATAGTCCACTGACCATCAATAATGTTTATCAATTGAACACTGCCATTATCATAGAGCAAAGCGTTAGCATTCATCCAAGATGAAGCTGAGCCCTTAGTATAAGGCAAATGTAAAAAGGTACTAGTCCCAACTATTACGGTGTTTCTTAATATTTCTGGGGTGTGTGAATGCCCAGTGATGCTTCGTCCATGAGCAAATTCTCGACTGCGCATACTACCACGACCACCTGACATACCTTTGTCACCATGACTACCCAATTGAACCCCACGAACTTTATAATCATCATCATAATCTAAAAATCTAACATTTTTGGGAATCTTGCCCATCATCGAAATACCCACTTCAATTGGATCGCGACCTTCAATCATAGGAGCAATCAATTTTGAAGCAATCTTAGCATTAAACCGATCATCCTTAAGACGCATTTCTTCCAGATAACGATTCAAAAACTGATGGTGGTTACAAGCCGGCAAAATTATTTGTCCAGATCTACCCATAGCTTTGGAAAATTCACAAAGCTCTTCATAACACTGTTGCAGTTCCATAGCTAAACTATAACGTTGAGACTCAACTTCCTGTATTTGGGTGATCATTCTGCCAAAATTGTGATGGTTAACACTGTGACCATTGAAAAGGTCATGGAGAATCAAACGTTTGGGACGATAAACTTCAATCATTTTATAATTAGCTTCACGCACCACTGGATCGGTGTCACCCACATGGATGTCACCTAAAACCAAAGCTTCTACACTAACTTGGACGGGTTTTTTATCCCCGTCAAACTTAAGACCCAAATCCACAAAAGAACCATTGGTAGCCGCTCTGATATGGCGAAAATGATAGTGGTTATCACTTACAATTTCCACCACCAAAGCACCATAAACATGGTCGCGCTTGGCAGCATCACCTCGGTGATTCATTTCATTATAATTAGGGGTGGTTAAGGCACCAGTAGAAACCAAAAATTTGGGAATTTTAAAATTACTATTAGGCACCGCCTTCAGTCTTTGCTTGGGGTGCGCTAAAATTAAAGTTTTGTCCCGTTGAGGAAACCTCAAACGACCCGAAGAAGGATCGACATTTTGAGGCGGCACCACCATATCACTAATGGCGATTTTACTATTCAAACGCTTGCTACCAAACCAAATTTCCGGTCGATTAGCAAGTTCAAAATGAAGCTCCAATTCCCTCACTGAGCTACCAGCCATAGGCAAAATTATCAACTCGGCCTTCATCACTTGGCAATATTTCTCTAAGCCGGCCAATAAATTTAAATTAGGTACCCCTTTACCATAGCCACCATAGGCCTGAGCAGCTGTGATAATATACCTTTTGGGAAAAGATTCCTTGGTGGTCATTATCCTTACCTCCTGATTGGTTGGTGTTTTATTGTAAAGTACTAATTACTAACATCATTTTATTTCAAATAAACTATACTGTCAATACTGTTGTAATTTATCACAAAATATCATAAGATTAAAACAATATAGCACCTTTAAACTGTGGCCAAAAAGAGGACATAAAATGAAAATATTTATTGCTGGTCCAATAGCACAAGCTACTTATAACCAGCTTAAGAGATTTGATGAAATGAAACATTATTATGAGACACAGGGACATGAAGTCATAACAGAAATTAATGTCCCCCACTTACAATTAATGAATGATACCCAAATAATAGCTGATAAGTGTCAAAAAGAGCCACCAGAGACGGCTTGGTTAATTATGTTGATGCATAAGATTTGGGTCATGGCTCAATGTGACACCTTAATTCTTTTACCTTGTTGGCGAGTTTGTCCAACTTCAGTGGCCCTTTGGATAGTGGCCAAAGAAATAAATATGAGTGTTTTAGAAGATAAGGGTTTAGTAATTATAGATAATGAAGATGAGCTTGAAGATTGGTTTCACCGACAAATAAAATAAACGCCCAGTTAACAAAACTGGGCTTTTTTAATATCTAAATAGATAACGGTTTTTATGCTATAATATAAATAACTAAAGGTTATAAATGTTAAAAATAATCAAAAAGATTTTAATTTTTTTATCTCTATTATCAATAACTTTAAAATTAATTTTAGTTACAGTGATTTTTATATCTCCCAATATTACCTCCCCGGCCAACATCGAAGCTAACGCCAAAGAATTAATTGATCTCACTAATAATTACCGCAAAAATAACGGTCTGGGCGAACTAATCCCCAATCCCCGCTTGACCCAAGCCGCGGTCAATAAAGCCCAAGATTTATTAAATAATCAATATTTTGCTCACACTTCTCCGGATAATAAAAAATTTTCGGAGTGGATTAAAGATGTTGATTATAAATATTTCTATGTTGGCGAAAATTTGGCCATAGACTTTAATAATAATCACGACATCTTTCAAGCTTGGTTAAATAGCCAGACCCACAAAGAAAATATTATCAAACCGCAATACCAAGAAATCGGCATCGCGGTTATAGAAGGTAAATATCAAAATCGTCAAACCACGGTGGTCGTCCAATTATTTGGTTCCAGAGTCCTAGGCGAAACTGAAAAATTAAATATTGATTACCAACCAATAACCAGAACAATTGATAATTATTTTCCCAGTGATAGTTATTTAAAACAAATAATTTCTCTAAAAAATATAGAGAAATTAAACGAATATAATAATTATTTTTTAGTCATAATTATGGGGCTGTATTTAATAACTTATACGCCAACTGTTAGAAAGAAAAACCAAATTAATGTTAAGCAACCGATTATCAATCGATACCAGGCAAAAATATTTAGAGAATGATTTGATAAATATTTAATTAAATATTTAATTACCAAATAACCGGTAATAGCTGATGATAAAACTCCCAAAGCTAGAACTATAAAATCACTTTCACTAAAACTATTTATCCCCAATAATTGTTTAACCGCTGCCCCAAAAATTATTGGCGCCGAAATCAAAAAAGAAAATTTAGCCGCCTCTTCTCTCTTTAAACGACGACCCATACCTGCTATAATAGTGATACCGGATCTGGAAACTCCGGGAATAAGAGCCAAAATCTGCGCCAAACCAACTATTAGAGCATCAAAGGGGGTGGCTATTTGTAAATCTTTTTGACGCTGACTATACTTTTCAAAAACAAAAAATAAAAGACCCACCGCTATCAAAGCTATGGCCACTATCAATGGTGATCTTAAAGTATTGGTAATAAAATCTTCAAAAAAATAGCCGGCCCAGGCCGCCGGAACAGTGCCAATAAACACCAGCCAAGCTAAACGTTGGTTATAATTATTCTTCAAATTCCAATTGACCAGACTCGAAAAAAAACCTCTAATTATTTTTTCCAAATCACGATAAAAAAATATAACTACCGCTAGGAGTGTTCCTAAATGGAGAGTGACATCAAACAGTAATTCATTGGGAAAATTAAAACCGAAAACATCGTGAAATAATATTAAATGACCCGAACTGGAAATCGGCAAAAATTCTGTCAGTCCTTGAATAACCCCGGCGATAATGGCCAACCAATAATTCATATTAAATAATTTAATAATTAATTATGCTAGAATTAATCCTCATTCCTGTAATAGTTGTTATCATTACCCAAATAATCAAGCTTACTATTGATGGTATACCAAATAATTTAAATTGGCAACATTTAATCAACGACTATGGCGGCATGCCGTCATCACACACCGCCTATGTAGTCTCTTTGGCGACGATCATTGGTTTAAGCCAAGGTTTTGATTCAGCCGCTTTTGCTGTTAGTGTGGTTTTAATGGTTGTAGTAATACGCGATGCTGTTGGCTTCAGACGAGAAATCGGCCGGAATGCCGTTTTTACCAATATGCTGGCTAAAATAATTTATAAAGACTCACCCTTAATAACTCAGAAAAAATTAGACCTCCTAAACGAGCGAGTCGGGCATTCTTTTCTTGAAGTAATTGTCGGATTTATTGTCGGTGTTTGTTTGACAATTATTTTATATATTGGTTTTTTACAAATATAAATACTTGGTGATTATCCTTAAATTAAAAAATCATAATTTAAATTATGATTTTTTTAGTTATAATTTATTTCTGACAATTAACACAAAAATGAGTCCCTCGCCCCACCACCTTGTTTCTAATAATTACCGACTGACATTTTTTGCATTTTAGTCCTTGACGGCCATAAACTTTAAGGTAAGGCACAAAACCGCCACTCTTACCGTCCAAATTAACATAGGTGTTATAAGAAGTGCCCTTTTTATCAATTGATAATTTTAATATTCGCTTGATATGAGATAATAATTTTTTGATTTCTGAATCAGTAATATTTTTAGCTAACCGCGTCGGCAAGATACCAACAGCAAAACAAGCTTCGTCCGCATAAATATTGCCTAAACCGGCAATTAAAGTTTGATCTAAGAGTATTTGTTTTATTTTTCTATTACCATAACGATTTAAAATGGCTTTAAGCAATCTAAAATTAAAATCATCAGCCAAAGCTTCCACGCCATAATTTGCAAAAATAGAAGTTAAATCACCAGCCGAAACCACTCTCATCCAACCAAATTTACGCATATCATTAAAATATAAAATTGTACCATCAGAAAAGGTTATAATGATATG
>PFDW01000062.1:0-5216 GCA_002793835.1 Candidatus Portnoybacteria bacterium CG10_big_fil_rev_8_21_14_0_10_36_7
TGACCCTCTCGGTCGGTTTTTCAATTCCTCAAATCTTTTTGTTAGTCAAGAAACCCTCTGATTATGTTCCCTTCACGTCTAATCTTAAACTTTCATTTTTTGAGGAAGAAACTTATATTTATGCGGCACACGTAAGAAGAATTGACGAAGGTTATCTCAATGGCGACCCTTATCTGTGGGAGTATAAAAATTCTTCTTCTCCTTACATCGAAGAACTGGGCAGTTATATGCCTCTTTGGATTTCCTCAAAAATTGCAGGGTCAGTCAGTGCCGGATTTGTTTTATCGGAATTTATTTTTCCACCGCTTTTATTTTTATTGATTTTCTACTCTTTAAAGAAGTTCAAATACAAAACATATTTTGCAATCGCGGCCTCACTTGCAGTTATTATTATTCCATTTTTTTCCACACTCATCCCTTTACCCTTTCATGATAGTACCAGATGGTGGGGATCTAGTAATCTGCCTGTCTTTTTTACAAGAATACCGCATCCCCTGATTTCCTCAGTTTATCTGTTCACCCCACTGTTTTTTACTGCAGCCTTTCTAACTTCGCCTGCCCCCTATATGTTTTACCTTTTTCCGCTTCTAATGGGTATCGTTTTGTATTCATCGCCGTTTATTGCATCAAGCGTAATAATAGGTTCTCTCATTCTCACCCCCGCTTTAATAAAAAAATTTACTTTTAAAAAACTTGTATTGTCAGCATTTATTTTTCTTCTGTGTGCCCTGCCCCTATTGCTAAATGCTCTATCTTTTCAGAAATTAATTGACACAAAAGATTTTTTAGTAAGAACTAGCTTTCCACTGCATTTTATGTTTCCTGTACAGCTTAGGTATCTTTTCATCGGAAGTTTTCTATTTTTATTAAGAAGAGACAAGTTTTCGGCAGTGATACTTTCCTATATAACCGCTGCCTCTATTTTGATTGATGGACACCAACTATTGCTTGGAAGAAACTTAGAAGCAGACCATTGGGTTTCGAGAATAATGGCTCCTTTAGCAACTCTTTCAATATTTCTAAGTATCCATTTTTTTATTAAAAAGCTTAGGTTTTCCAATATTATTTGGATAGTGTTTAGCGTAATTTTAATTGGAATTTTATTTATAAAACAATATTCATGGATAAAGGAAAGAATTAATGAATTCCCCTTAGCAATTAAAGAAGAAGAGGCTCTAAATCAAATTATTAAAAATACTAAGGAAGAAGATGTCATAGGAAGCTTTGATTATAACCTCAATAAATATTTAACCGGAATGACAGGCAGAAGAGTTTATTTAGCATCGGGTGACAGGACCCTGGCAAGTACTACTGAACAACTTCGGAGAATTTGTGATTTATCAAATATAATAAAATCTAAAGACCGCCAATATATAAAAAGAATAAATTTAGATTACGCATTAGGTTTCGATGTCTGGTATAAAGATGATCTTTCGGATATTATTCAAAAAATTGAGAACTGTAGAAAAGAAAATTTTGAAGGGCCTAAATATAAACTGGATTACATTCTGCAAGAAAATGAAGAGCAGGGATTTGATTTAATTCCAATTTCGAGAGACCTACCATGAAAATTAGAACAAGCTGTAATTTTTGCAGAAAAAATAAATTTCGGGAAAAGTATAAGTTTAATAATTATTCCATTTTGGAATGCACAAACTGCAAATTTCTCTTCAGGGATAAAATATTAAGCCATAAAGAAGAGGAAAAACTTTACGACAAGAATTATTATTTAGAACTGCAAAAAGAGTATTTTTCAAACTGCTTAGTTCCCAATCCAAAAGACAAATCCAGACTGTACGATTTTTCCCAAAGGCTAGACCTTTTGGAAAGCCTTAATACTAAGCGCTCTAAAGTAAGACTACTGGATATCGGTGCCGGAACCGGTGCTTTCAGCTATCTGGCAAAGAAAAGGGGGTGGGAGGTTTATAATATCGAAATTTCTCCGTTTGTTGCTGAAATAGCAAGGAAAAAATTTAATGTACCGGTATATGTAGGAGAGGTAACGGATAAGAGATTTAAGTTAAAAGGTTTTGATGTATTAACATTTTGGGAGGCCATAGCAAACATAGAAAATACTACCAATCTCTTAAAAACAACAAAAAATTTGCTGTCAAAAAAGGGAAAGATAGGAATTCTGACCACAGTAGTAGATTCTTGGATTTACGATTTAGCCAAAATTATTTATAAATTCAGTTTTGGAAAAATTAACTATTTTATTAATGAAGGTTTTCCGATTCATCATGCTAACCATTTCACAAGAAAGGCTCTTTATAAGTCTTTAAAAAAAGAAGGTTTCAAAATAATTTACGTATCTAACCAAGAAATTCCTTATAAATACACAAAACTTCCTAAATTTTTTCTTCCGGCTCTTTTTTTATTAGGGAAATTTGCAAAATTGTGGGGCAGAACCATTCAGGTTCTCGTCATTGCGCAGAAAATGAATTAATCCAGGCAATATATTTTTGAAGTCCATCCTCAAATTTTGTCACCGGTTTCCAGCCCAATATCCTTCCCGTCTTTGTGATATCGGCATGAGTTATAACTACATCGCCCATTTGTGCGGGTAGCTTCTCGATTTTTGCCCGTTTCCCCGTTATTTTCTCCATAGTTAATATAAAATCTTTTAAGGCGACCGGCTTATTATTTCCCAAATTAAGTATTTCAAAATTCAGGTTTTTATTGATGGCCTTGACGATCCCACCGGTAATGTCATCGATATATGTGTAATCCCGGCTGCTTGAACCGTCCCCGAATTGTTTAATTGTTTCCCCCTTAAGTATTGCTTTGGTAAACAAGGCTGGGGCCATATCCGGTCGCCCCCTAGGTCCATAAACCGTAAAAAACCTAAGTACTTGGGATTTCAACCCAAAACTGTGCCAGAAACTCTCAACAAAAAATTCTGCTGAACGTTTTGAAGCCCCGTACGGGGAGATAATCTTATCGCATAAATCGTCTTCCAAAAAAGGGAGTTTATTTGAATTTCCGTAAACAGAAGAGGACGAACCGAAAACAAATTTATCAACTTTAAAATCGACAGAAAGCTTAAGTAAGTTCACGGTGCCTTCAATATTCACCTTATAGTACAGTTGAGGATCGCTAATAGATGGCCTAACACCCGCTCTTGCGGCCAGATGGACTATTTTTTCAAACTTCTCTTTTATGAATATTTTCTTAAGTTTCTCAAAATTTAGGATATCCTCCCTATATAATTTGAAGTTTTTATTTGTTAAGGCATTTTTCAGGTTATTTTCTTTTATTTTGGGATCATAGTAGTCATTAAAATTATCCATTCCCACTACCTGATATTCGAGTTTAAGCAGCTTATCCGTTAAGTTGGAACCGATAAAGCCCGCGCAACCGGTAATTAATATTTTTTTAATCATTATTTAAATTAAAAGAAGCTAAAGCGAATAAGAGCAAACCAGAAGCAGTTGAATAGTAGTTACCGTTTCCAATTGGTCCAAAAAATACCGACAAAACAAAAACTACACTCACGCCGCAAATTGCATTTGCCAAGTTCTTTGCCTTTGGAATGAAGATCCAGGCGATTAATATAATTAATAATATACTAATTACAAAAAATTTCTCTGGAGGATAATAATGGAATTGTCTATCCATCAAAGTAGCAAAGGTTAAACCGGCTCGTCTCAAAAGGGAAAAAACTTCAGGGTTTGTATTTATTGACACTATGCTTTTATACAATGCTCTAAAATTCAATAACACAAATGGCATATGAATTAAGAACAAAGTCAAAAATCCCCACAAGATTACACCTGGCTTTCTTAAGGCTTTCAATTTTAGAAAGAAAAAAAATGGGATTGCATAAAATATTTTTATTCCAAGCGCAAATGCAACCGCTACAGAAAACAACTTAAATCTATTTTTTGCCAAAAATAATAAGGCAAGACCCATCAGTGAAATTATTAATCCATCGGTCAATACATACGAAAGAAAATAAAAAGTTCTGGGGTTAAATAAATAAATTAACGGCAAAAGCTGAGAGACCAGTTCGCCTTGTCCCGATAGTTTTGCAATCATATATAGAGTATAAGCAGTTACCATTGAAGCAATGATCAACAAGTATCTGGGGTCTTTGAAGATAAAATCAAATGGTAGAAAAAGATAAATAGTAGTTGGTCCATAAGCATAGTGATAATAACCGAAATTTACATCTGATAGTTTATTGTTTGTTGCAGAAGTTTCATATGGGTTTTGCAATGCCAAAACTCTTAGAGGACCGTTTTTCAATACGCCTAAGACATCAATATCAGGTGTTTTTAGAATTCTAATCGAAGTTAATTCAATTACAAAAGCAAGGATAATTAAAATTAAAAACTTTTTGTTAAATAAGAAATTGAAAATTTTGTTTTGACCACCACTATATAAAAAAAATAATAAAGACCCTAAAATGCTCAAAAATAAAGAGAGCCTATTAACAACCATAGCAAAGCTCAACTCTCCGTTTATATCGACAACATTAATAGAAAAATTAATCAGAACGAATAGTATAAGAGTAAGTTTTAATAAATCTTCCTTTCTATCATTACTAATCTTTAATGGATTTTTTAAGAATATGGCGATAGATAAAATACTAACCGAGGCGATTAATAAATAGACTCCACTTATCGAAAACCACATATTAACGGCATAAGCGAATGTTAAACAAAGATATGCGATTAATATTAATGAAAAGCTGTTTGCGTTAAACATTTATTCAGGGTACTCAATAATTGTCTCTATGCTGGAGTAACAATCACAAAATTAGACACTGATCATAAGATCTCTCTGAAATATTTTATAGTTTTTATGAGTCCCTCTTCCAGCTGCGTATTCGGTACCCATCCAAGTATGTTTTTGGCTTTTGTGATATCTGGTTTTCTCTGAACTGGATCGTCAATTGGCAAATCTTGTGAAAAAATAATTTTGCTCGCGCTTTGGGTAAGCCCTTTAATCTTTTTTGCAAATTCCAAAATTGTTATCTCATCCGGATTACCGATATTAAAAATCTGCCCTGCCTTTCCCTTTTCCATTGCCAAAATTTGGCCATCAATTTGGTCATTAATAAAACAAAAAGATCTCGTTTGCGTTCCTTTACCGTAAATTGTTATATTTTCATTATTAATTGACTGTTTAATAAAGTTAACAACAGCCCTTCCCTCGTTTACGTTCATTTTAGGTCCATACGTGTTAAAAATCCTTGTTATTCTTGCGTCTAA
>PFDW01000062.1:5271-5799 GCA_002793835.1 Candidatus Portnoybacteria bacterium CG10_big_fil_rev_8_21_14_0_10_36_7
ACGTAGGAAAGATATTGCTCACTGATTCCTGGAGCTTTGCTCATTTTTTCTGGCGGCGGATAGTCCGGGAGTATTTTGTGCGGCACATGAGTCGATACCGTCAGCATATTTACAAAAAGATTCTCACCCCGCTCATGGCGCTCGTTCAGTAATTTGAGAGATTCGTCAAAAAATTCGTGATCAGCCAGACCCCAGTCACCAATTCTTACGGCAATTCCTCGAGATTTGAAATAATCAAAATCATAAAAATTCTTCGTGCCATGCAGGGATTCAAAAAGAGCAGAGTTATGAAAATTTTTCGGTAGCGTATTCATCCAAAGGGTTTCGTATCCCGCTTCTAAAAAAAGAGAAGGAAGACAGCGAACTCGTAAAGCACTAAATGCAATATAGGTTGCTGGTCCAAGCATGTTCGGGAGCATCGAACAAAGCGTCGCAAATTGTCCCCTCACGGTCTGCCCTGCCGTAAAGGCAGACGCATAGGCCTGCTGGAAAAACAGTCCATGCCGGGAGATTTCTTTATTCAGTGCG
>PFDW01000052.1:0-3760 GCA_002793835.1 Candidatus Portnoybacteria bacterium CG10_big_fil_rev_8_21_14_0_10_36_7
ATTTGGGATGAGAAAAACTACTCGCTATATGATTAGAAAGGCCGAGAAAGAAGGAGTTGAAATTGAAGTAAGCGCGGATATATCTAAAGTTAAAGATTTTAATAAAATATATCAAGCTACGGTATCGCGCCAACATTTTGTTCCCTATTCTTTAAGCTATTTGCAAAAAGAATTTGAAGCTTATTTAAAGAGTAATGACGCCTTATTATTTTTTGCAAAATATAAAGGTGAAATATTGTCTTCTGCAATTATAATATTTTATGGTAAGGAAGCTTTTTATCATCACGGTGCATCAATACAAAAATATCCGAAAATTCCTGCCTCGTATCTTTTACAATGGTCAGTAATTAAAAAAGCCAAAAAGAGAGGTTGTGAGTTTTATAATTTTTGGGGTATTGCTCCGGAAAACAAAAAAAATCATCCCTGGGTTGGATTAACTATATTTAAAAAAGGTTTTGGTGGCTTTGAAGAGGCATATGTACCAGCACAAGATTTAGTTGTCAGTGGAAAATACTGGTTCACTTATATAATAGAGAGTGTCAGACGAATTAAAAGAGGATTTTGATATTCTAAGTTCTCCACACAGGGCCATTTAATAATTGTTGTTTAATGGGTTATAATGGCTATAGATTAAATGATTTTTGAAGGAGAGAAATTTTAAGTAGTTTAACTGGGGCAATATTTAGTTATAAAAAAATGTTTGATGATTTTATTGTTAATACGCGGACAAAAAATGTTACCGCGACGAAAGCGTCAGTGATAGTTTGGTCTAGCGCAATATTAGCCGGTGCGATAATTGCAGCTGTTTTGGCGTTTGTTAACGAGGCACCAAAACGGCAAGACCCAGAATCGTCTGTAAAAATTGAATCATACTCTTCGGGCAATAACGAATTTTTAGGACTATATGATTAAGGAGCAAGTAAAGGGCTTCAGTTTAATTGAGATAGTGGTAGCTATCGCGGTTTTAGTTATGATAATTATTTTAAGCAGCGGATTGTACTCTCAAATTAAAAAAATGGAATATCGAGCACAAAATAATACTCAAGCCACCATGCTGGCTCAAGAGGCCAATGAAGCGATGCGGTCAATTCAAAAAAATAATTATTCTTTAATGAATACTGGCGTTTACGGCATTTCCAATTTAGGTGGTGAATGGTCGTTGATACCAAACTTTGATACAGTTGGAAATTACAAAAGAAGTATTACGATTACCGATGTCTCGCCAGATAAAAAAGAAGTTGAAGTAAATATTTCTTGGGAAGATGATGGAGATGCAAAATCAATTAAATTAAATTCTTATTTTACTAATTATCAAAAATTAATTGGTGGCGGTGATTGGACTCAACCAATTGAATCCGGATTTTTTAACTTAGCGACGAATAATGATGCCAGAGCAATTTTTGTAACTAGTAGTAAATTATATCTATTAACTGATGGAGAGGGGGGAGATGATTTTTATATTTTTGATTTATCCAGTACGTCCTCGGCACAACTTTTAAGCTCAATAGATATTGGCGAAAAGGGGAGAGACCTTTTTGGTGTTCCACCAAATATTTATTTGGCCACAGGTGATCAGTCACGTGAGGAGCAAACTATTTTTGTAGAAAATCTCATAAGTCCGTATGTCAGCGGTTACTACAATTTATCTGACAATAAAAATGCTCGAGGAATAACAGTCAGAGGAAATTATGCTTATATAACAACCGACCGGAGGGCTAGTGTAGGCGAGTTTTTTATTTTGGATATTAGTGTCCCAACCCAGCCCGTGCTCAAAGGTTCCTATGAGGTTAATGATAAGGTAAATAAAGTAGCCGTTTCCGGTAATTATGCTTTTTTAGCGACTTCTGGTGGTAACCAAGAATTGATTATTTTAGATATTAGTAACCCCACAAATCCATTATATGTTTCATCGCTTAATGTATCGGGAGGAGTGGACGCTAATGATGTAGCAGTAGACGGGAACATTTTGTATATGGTTACTGATAAAAATTCGTATGGTAGGGAATTCTACGCCGTGGATATTTCTAACATTTTAAATCTAACTGTGATAGCGTTGTTGGAGTACGGTGATGATATAAACTCAATATCTTTGTTGTCGTCAGCGTATGCTTTTATTGGGGGGAAGAAAGATCATAGCCAAATGAACATTATTGATATTAGTAATTTACCAGAGCTAACAGTTGTTGGGCAATATGACGCAGAAGGAGAAGTCCAAGATGTTTTTTTTGATAATAATATAGTTTATATGGCGACTGAAAATAATAATAAAGAGTTGCAATTTATTAAAGCCACGCCATGATTAATAAAATAGAGACTAAAATTTCCAAATATAATTCAGGATTCACCATGATGGAGTTGGTTTTTTATATAACCGCAATTGCTGGAATTGTAGTTTTGTCTGTTGTCTTACTTCTTAACATGACGCGCACTAAAGAAAAGATTAATGGGATAAGTTTGCTAAATCAAAACGCTCGTTTAATTTCTCAACGCGTGGAAAGCTTTATCAAAGAAGCCGATGCAATTAACTTGCCATTAGATGGCGAAGTCGGTCAGTCTTTATCGTTAGCGTTATCAGATGCGGAAAAAAATCCGACAATTTTTTCTATAATAGGAGATTCTTTCTGCGTCAAAGTTGGCGATGATATTTGGAGGGCGATTAGTAGTTCATCAGTTAAAATTGAGAATATTGAATTTACTAATAATAAAGGAAGTGTTCAATTAAAAATATCTTTAGCACACACAAAGCAATTAGGTAACACTAAATATGAAGTTTTATCAGATTGGCAAAATACTTTTACTATAAAACCTTAATTATGAAATTAATTCTTTCTAAATCAAAGGGCATGGTCGGGATTATGATTTTATGTTTTTTGGTTATTTTTGAAATTGCATTTTTGTTTGGGAGTTCGTATTTGGGTCTTAACGAAAGAAATTCGGCAAAAAATTTTTATGAATCAGTCTCTGCAAAATACCTTGCATCTAGTTGCGCTCAAGATGCATTGTTAAAATTAAGTAATGATATAAATTATGGCGGTGATGAAATACTTAATGTTGGGGATGGACAATGTGAGACATTAGCGATTATTAATTCTGGGGGTGAGCAAAGAACTATCCAGATTCAAAGCACTGTAGGCGGGGCAATAAAAAAAGTTCAGGTTGAGGTGTTAGCCTTAATCCCAAATATTGTTATTGGGAGTTGGGATGAAAGCCCAAATTTTTAGGTTACCAAAATTTGGTATAGTGGATAAAAAGTGGAAAACTAGATATTAAAAAATTATTCGTAAATAAGATAATAGATTTAAATGGCTTGATAAAGCCATTTTTTTGGTTTTTATTTATTATATTAACAAATATGGAAAATATCTTGGGTTACGGGTGTTGACGTATGTGTCTTTAGTGGAATATAATGGACATACAGTGTTGGATTGTGGATAAAAGTGGGGATAACTTAATGAATCTGGGGATAACTTAAATACACGAAAAAAATAAAAAATGTTTATAGGCGAATATACACATAATATTGATGCGAAAAAAAGGTTAGCTATCCCTTCAAAATTTAGAAAAAGCCTAGGTGCTTCTGTTGTTATAACTTTAGGATTAGATAACTGTTTATTTTTATTTCCAATTCAGGAGTGGGAGATACTTGCCGACAAACTTGGGCATTTACCAATCGGCCAACAGGATGCGCGTGGATTTAGCCGACTGATGATGGCGGGTGCAGCAGAAGTAGAAATTGATAGCTTGGGTAGAATTTTAATCC
>PFDW01000052.1:3799-9511 GCA_002793835.1 Candidatus Portnoybacteria bacterium CG10_big_fil_rev_8_21_14_0_10_36_7
ACGAGTAGAAATTTGGAACGAAGCATCATGGATTCAGTATAAAGAAAAGATTGAAAAGGAAGTTGGCAATTTAGCGGAAAAAATGGGTCAGCTAGGAATTTAAAAAATAATGAATAGAAATAAATAAAAAAAGTGCATAAGCCAGTTTTACTTGATAAGATATTAAAAGTTTTTGATCCACAGTCAAATGAAAATTATATTGACTGTACGATTAATGGCGGAGGACATAGTTTAGCTATTCTAGATTTAATAAAGCCAAAAGGTAAAGTACTTGGAATTGATTGGGACAGAACTTTAATTGATTTATTAGGAGCACAAGTCAATTCAGATGACGCCGAAAGGTTGATATTGGTATCTGCGAATTACGCACATTTAAAAAATATCGTAAAAGATAATTTATCTGGAGAGGTTAGTGGAATTTTATTTGATTTAGGTTTTTCCTCATATCATATAGAAGGAAGCCGTGGTGGATTCTCGTTCTTACGTAACGAAGAGTTAGATATGAGATATAACCGGCAAGGTGATTTACCGACAGCTAGGGAATTACTAGCTAGCTTGGATGAGGAAGAGTTGGTTGGAATATTTAAGAATTACGGACAAGAGAGATTTTCAAAAAATATTGCACGGGCAATAGTTGAGCAACGAACAAAATCTCCTATCAAAACAACCAACGATTTAGTATCGATTATAGAAGGGGCGGTGCCTGGAAAATATAGACACGGGAAAATACATTTTGCTACAAGATCTTTTCAGGCCTTAAGAATTGCTGTAAACCGAGAACTTGAGAATATCAAGCAGGGCATTGGTTCTGCAATCGAAATTTTAAGAAGTGGAGGCAAGCTATCGGTTATATCATTTCATTCGCTAGAAGACTCGGTTGTAAAAAATCTTTTACGAGAAGCAGAGGCCAAAAAAGAAGTTTTAATACTTACTAAAAAACCAATTATGGCTTCAGCAAGAGAAAATAATGAGAATCGTCGAGCGCGGAGTGCAAAGTTAAGAATTGTTCAAAAAATTTAATAATAATGAATACAAACTATCAAGCAAGCTTAAATAGACATAGAAAAACCGCGGGAATTTTGTCTTTAAATGTGGCAATTATAGTTTTGTTGATTGTCGCGTCTGTTGCCAGCGTGACTATTTCTAGTGGGAGTGTCGCTCAAGAGTATAAGATGCGTGATATGCAAAAGATCTTACGGCAGTTAGAGGAGCAGAATAAAAATTTGAATAACGAAATGGTAAAAATTAAATCTTCGCAAAGTCTAGATACATCTTCAATCAAAGACACTCTAGCGCCAGTGCAGAAAATTAATTATTTAAGAGGGCCAGTGGACAGCGTAGCACAAAAATAAAATTTAATGCATATGTTAAGAAAGCGGAAAATATCACAGCGGATTGTGATTTTAGAAATTTTTTTTATTTTGATTGGAGCGGCCATTGCCGTTCGTTTATTTTATTTGCAAGTTTTTATGCATGAAGTTTATGCTGAAAAAGCGGAGTTACAACAAACTTCTACAAAAAAAATTACGCCAGATAGGGGAGAAATATATATGCACGATTTATCACTTGAAAAAAGAAGTCCAGAACAAAATAATTTAGTGGCGGTAGCGCTAAACAAAAAGTTCCCGATGATTTATGTGTCACCCAATGAGATTCCCGAGGAAGAAAGGGAGAGTACAGCAAATTCTTTGGCTGGCATATTGTCGATTGATAGTGGCGAAATATTAAAAAAATTATCAGTTGCTGATGATCCATATGAACCACTCAAGCATAAATTAGACGTTGACACAACAAATAAAATTAAGCAGTTAAATTTAGCAGGTGTGCATTTGTTGGATGAATATTGGAGATATTATCCTAATGGTAGATTGGCGGGGCCTGTAATTGGTTTTGTTAGTTCGGCTACAGAAAGAAAGGTGGGCCAATATGGTGTTGAAGGGTATTATGAAGATATTCTTTCTGGCCAAAGCGAAGTATCAAAATTGAATAATGATGCATTGGGATACTTATTTTTTGGGAATAGTGATGAAGTAGGGGGTTTTAAAAATGGTGATAGTTTGGTTTTGACATTGGACCAAAATATAGAGTGGCAATTAGAAACAAAATTAAAAGATATTGCCGATAAATTGGGCTCGGCATCAGCCTGCGGAATTATTATGGAACCACAAACAGGACGTATTTTAGCTATGACGGCATTGCCAGGCTTTGACCCAAATGAGTACTCCAAGGTTAACAGCATCAGTGATTTCTCTAATTCTTGTGTCCAAACTCCATATGAGCCGGGGTCGGTGATGAAGCCGATAACTATGTCGGCTGGAATTGATATGGGGTTGGTTAGCCCTCAAAGTACTTTTGAAGATACAGGTGTTGTAAAAATTGGTTCTTATGAAATCAAAAATAATTTAAATAAGCAGTATGGGCAGGCGACTATGACTAATGTTTTAGAGAACTCTATCAATACCGGAGCAGTTTTTGTAGAGCAAGCATTGGGTAGAGAAAATTTTTTGAAATATTTTTTTGATTTTGGACTAGACAAAATCACCGGAATCGATTTAGCCAGTGAGGCTAAAAGTAATTTTTCAAATTTAAAACAAAAAGCAGAAATAAACTTTGCTACGGCTAGTTTTGGACAAGGTGTCGCCGTAACACCAATTCAAATGATTACTGCCTTAGGCGCTTTGGCAAATAATGGTACTAGAATGAAGCCCTATATTGTAGATAAGATTTTGCATACTGATGGGTCAGAAACTATTACAAAGCCTCAAGAAGTCGCTCAAGTTATAAAGACTGAAACAGCAAATCAGTTATCAGCGATGTTGGTTAGTGCGAGTAAAATGCCTTTTTACAAAATGCCTTTAAAAGAGTCTTATTATATGGCGGTTAAAACCGGAACGGCACAGATTGCTAATTTAACTGAGGGAGGTTATTATACTGATGAAGTAAATCACTCATTTATTGGTTTTGTGCCGGCATTTGATCCGAAATTTATTGTTTACTTGAAGCTGGAGAAACCTCATGGAGTTAATTTTGCAGTCAGCTCATTGGCGCCGATGTTTAGTGAGTTAGCTCAATATATGTTAACTTACTTCGAGGTCCCGCCAGACATTCGCTAATAAAATGTTATCAAAATTATTACAATTATTACTGAAGAATTTCGCTAAATTAATTTTAGCGAGATATCGGCTAATAGTCGTTGGTATTACTGGAAATATTGGGAAAACTTCTGCCAAGGAAGCTATTTACCATGTTTTGTCCAAAAAATTTGTTTGTAGAAAAAGTGAAAAAAGCTACAACAATCCAATTGGAGTCCCATTAACAATTATTGGTTGCGAGTCTCCTGGCAGATCAATTTTGGGTTGGGTTAGAGTAATATTTAAAGCAATTTCTTTGGTAGTAATATTCAATCACGATTATCCAAAGATTTTAATTATGGAGTTTGGGGCTGATGAGCCGGGCGGAATAAAAAATTTAGTTAGTTGGGTCCCAATTAAAGTTGGTGTAGTTACAGCTATTGGTGACATCCCAGTGCACATTGAATTTTTTGGCAGTAGGAATGAATTAGTTAAAGAAAAAGCTAGCCTAGTAGAATCTCTTTCAGCCGATGGGCAGGCGATTTTGAATTATGACTATCAAGATGTTCGTCAGATGAATAGACTTTCTAAGGCTCCCGTGTCTTTCTATGGATTAAGTCAGCCTGCCGATATTTATCTTTCAGAAATAAAGTTTAGTTCTAGCGTGTCTGAGCCAGTGGCGCATTTTAAATTAAATTACAATGGCAATACGGTTCCAGTAAGAATGAACAATATTTTAGGCAAGCATCAATTATATTCGGCAGTAGTTGCGGTATCGGTTGGCACATATTTTGGAATGAATTTGGTAGAAATGGCGCAGGCTTTACAAGATTTTCAGCCTCCACCAGGCAGAATGCGACCGATAAAAGGAATAAAAGGAACATTGATAATTGACGATAGTTATAATGCATCGCCAACGCCGGTTCTTTCCGCATTGGATACAATGGCCAGATATGAAAATTGTCGCAAGATTGCTATTTTAGGAGACATGACAGAATTAGGTGAATATACAGAAAAAGCGCATAAGCAAATAGGTGAGCGGGTAGCTGAAGTTGCTGATACATTATTTGCAGTTGGGGATTGTTCTAAATTTACAGCTGACTCTGCCAAAAAAGCGGGGATGAAAGAAGAAAAAATTAGGGAGTTTGAAACAAGTGACGAAGCACGATTAGCGGTCCAAGACTATATTAAAAAAGGAGACTTGATTTTAATCAAGGGCTCTCAATCAATGAGAATGGAAAAAATAGTTGAAGAAATTATGGCAGAACCGGAAAAAGCTAATCAGTTTTTAGTTCGTCATGATTTTCTATGGAAAAATAAGTAGCCTGTGGAAAACGATTGATTGTTTTTATATCCAGATTAAGTGTATAATAAGATTATAGCAATCGATTTTTAGAAATAAAACGATAAAAGTAGAACTAATTTAATTAGGTTATTTAGATTTATAAATTAATAAAAAATAATCATGTAGTTTCTATTAAGCAACGTCGTGTCATCTCATTTATGATGTTGCTAAGAGCGAATACACTAAATTCTTATGAATAATATAAGAAAAGAAATAAGTATACTAATCACCGTAGTGTCTTTTGTTTTTTTGTATTCAATGTGGGTAGCGTTTTTGCGGAAGACGTAGGGCAAGTTAATTTTATTTTGGAAGATGTCTTTATGCCAACTGTCAGCATTGATAATTTAAGTATTGTGTCGATTTCTAGAGGTAGCGTCCGAGGCGCATTTGATATGAGTAATTTAGATATTGATAGTGGAAATTTGGTTGGGCTGGGGTATCAGATAAGTTTAAGAAAAATAAGTGATGTGGGTTTGATAGATGTTTATAACGAGCCAACTAGATCTATTCTCCGTCAAGGTAAAATAAAAAATATTGATTTTGTATATAAGTACCTTATTAATATTTCTTCAGAGGAATATAAGATTATAGTCTTGGCTACTTGGCCATCTGGTGGTTATACTTTTGCTACATCATTAGAGAAGTCAGTAAATTTAGAAGGGAATGGTATATTTTTTAGACATTTTGTCTAAAAGTTGTCAGATATTAAAAAACAATCAAGTTCTTGAGTTTCAATCGGCGCCTCTTTATCAAGCTGGGGGAAAATTAACCGTTAAATGCTTGGTAGTGAATAATTTAGCGAAGCAAATAGAGGTCTTGCCTAAGGTGACGGTAGAGAGCTATCAAGACCATCATTTTATTCGAGAATTAGTTTTGCCGTCTATTTCGTTTGAGCCCGGCGCTGAAAAAGAATTTATTTTTGGCTTACCGTGAATTGAACAGACGAATATACATACAGCAGTCGTGAGGCTTTATGGCGATAATTTGCATTCGTCTATGATGATAACGTTTTCATGGGTAACGGCTGGTACAACAGAAAGAATTATTTCTGTTTCTCTAAAAGAGTCCCAATATAAGGCTGGTGAAACAGCTAATGTGCGAGTTACATATGGAGGGCCACCTGATTGGTATTGGAATACCAATCAGTCGTCTGACGCAAGCTTAGGTGAAAAAATAATCGGGATAATGAAGTATGTGGGCAATTTAGAAAAGATTTTGGGAGTTGGGACATTAAATTAAAGGGAACAAAAATATTAACTGGTCTGTATGCTTGGTTTGGGTCGGCATCTAATATAG
>PFDW01000052.1:9613-12076 GCA_002793835.1 Candidatus Portnoybacteria bacterium CG10_big_fil_rev_8_21_14_0_10_36_7
GCGGCAAATCAATTTATGGTATAATGAACTTATGAAAAAAATAATAATAAAATTACTATTAATTAGCGCTTTTTTAAGTTATGCCGGATTTGCGGCCGCCGCAGAAAACGAACAGCCGCTGGAAATTAAGGAAATGTCTTTTAATAACGACAAGCAAAATCTATCGCTAAATATTGAATTGTCCATAACTAATGTAAGTGATTTTGAGATTCCCGATCTTGGCTGGATGTTTTCTTTGAATGCCGTTCCGAGGTTTAATGAATTAGAGGAGGTTTATGTCCGACAGCCGATTGTTGAATATTCTTTGCTTGATAAAACAAAATTCTTTTCTCTTGCTCCCGGCGAAAGCAAAGATATTAAACTAAGCTTAGGCTATTCCTCTTTTCTGCCCGGTGGCCAGTATGAGTTGCAAGTTGCCTTTATTGATAAAAATAGTAATTTTTTTGATTCTCATGTGAAAATTATTGATTTAGACCAGTCAGGCAATTATTTAAATTTTTCTAATTGCCAAGTTACCAGAGATGGTATTGTTTTCGCGCCCGAAGCCGGGGCCAATGTAGATGCTGGATCTATTTTTGATTTTACATGCGATGTAAATGGCTTAGAAAATTTTTCAGGTTCAAAAATATTTTATCCCGAAGTTTCCATAAGAGAGCTTAATCTATTTGATTATTCTAACGGAGATTATTTTATTAAAAACGAGCTTGATTCAATCGATTTTTCTTCGGATAATAAATTAAGCATAAAGATAACCGCCGTGCAACAACCGCGGGCTTATCAAGGGGCGATTCGACTTTTGTCGGGGGATGAAAGATCTCCGGTGACGGCTTTCCAAACATTCCGTTATGTAGTTAGAGGCGAAGGAGCGCGAATTAGCAGCTTATTTTTAGATAAAACATATTACCAAAAAGGAGACCAAGCTTTGGTGAATTATGAGTTTTTTGTTTCGCCTGATTTATACTGGTCTACTCGCATTGAAGATTCTAGGCGGGAAAACGGCACGGCGCTTAACGCAAATTTAAAATTTTCAATTTTTTCCGATGTGGGATATAAACCCTTGTTATGCGGGGAAGCTTTAAAAGAAACGGGAGATATGCAGTTCGTGAGTTCCATTAGCGGTTCAATCTCTGTTGATATTAAAAAAACATGCAAAAATCCTAAAATTGTATTTTCCATTGAGAATGACGGTGCGGTTTTATCTTCTTATCAATATACCCTTGAAACACTTGGTAAGGATTTGCTCGCGGAAGCCGACAATTCAATTATTTTTATAATTATTATTGGTGCAGTAATAATACTTGGATTGATATTTTTTCTTTGGAATAAGTCTAAAAGGCCGCAATTGCCCGTGGCGCTTGTCGTTATATCGTTAGTTACGATTTCGTTGGTTTATCACTATTCAAACAATATTAATTTAGCGCAAGCTCGCAAACAATATGAAGGTAATTCCATGTTGCATGTTCACCAGAATGAAGATAATTTTGTAGTAATGAAAAAGTTAAAAAAATCATCTGGTGATTTAAATTTGCCGCATAATGATGATTTATCCGGTAAACAATTTGAGTTCAGTTATGACACCGTAGATAATAGTTGTAGTAATAATGATGCGGATATGTTTGTTCGTTATGGTTGGTTTTTAAGAGATAAGGATAGCAAGCTTATAAAAGACAGGGTAATTGAGAAGACTATCCAAGAGAAGAGTAAAGACAATGGTTATTCTAAGACAGTGACGCATAGTTTTAAGCCTTCCAAGAGTGTTTCTCTTAAAATTTCTAAAGCTCCTTATAGAATGATATGGGATTATCGGGTTGCCATGTTTGGTGAGGTGTCCTCGTACTCGTACAACTTGTCTACTTCTACTAATCTGGCGTTCCGTATACCGATCCCGGATGAATTCGACTGGCGGATTTATCCTGCCCGCGCAACTGACAAAAAAGTTACGGGAGGCGATGGATTCTATTATTTAGAATCAGATTCAACTTTCAACAATGAAGAGAAGGATAAAGCTTTTGAAAATGCCTATGATATTACCAAGCCTGATTTCACTACCGGCGAAAACGTAACGGATAATCGTTGTAAATCTTGCGTGAGAGATCCGAAGGTAAGAGACCCTGGTTATTCATCATTGCGTTCTATTTTTCCGTTGACGCAAGAGTGGAAAATAAATGTTTATACCGTTTTAACAGTTAAAATTAAAAAATACGATGACTTTTATGACGTCGGCGGGACTGTTACCGCTAAGAACATCAACGAAATTAATTGCGGTGATATATGTACTCATCGTTATACTAACGCCAAAGAAGTGAAAGATGTAACTTTGACAGCTACGCCTAATGCAAATTCCGAATTTGCTTACTGGGATGGTGATTGCCAAGGATCAGAAACTACTTGTGTTGTAAATACCGGACAAAATATAGATGTAAAAGCGCATTTTGAGCTTAAACGGCCGTCTTTGAGCGTGAC